>JACQFK010000532.1 GCA_016200125.1 Planctomycetota bacterium | reverse complement strand
GGCGGGATTGGTGCCGTGGGCGGAGTCGGGGATGAGGATCTCGTCCTTCCGGCTTCCCTTGTGGCGGTGGTAGGCGGCGATCAGGCGGAGCCCCGTGAACTCGCCGTGGGCGCCCGCGGCCGGCTGGTAGGTGCAGGCGTCGAGCCCCGTGATCGCGGCCATGAACTTCTCGGCGAGATACAGGATCTCGAGCAGCCCCTGCGAGGAGCGGACCGGCTGGAGCGGGTGGACGCCGGAGATGCCCGGCAGGCCGAGCAGGGCCTCCGAGAACTTGGGGTTGTACTTCATCGTGCAGGATCCCAGCGGGTAGAGATCCCGGTCGACGTGATGGTTGGTCACCGAAAGCCGGGTGAAGTGGCGCACCACCTCGGGCTCGGAGACCTCGGGCAGGTCCACGGGCGAGTTCCGGATCGAACGGGCGGGAAGCGCGTCCGGCGTGCGCGGAACGTCGAGCTCCGGGAACGCGAGCCCCGGCCGGCCCGTGACCGACTTCTCGTACAGGAGCGGTTCGACGACGTTCATCGGGACTTCCGCAGGAAATGGAGGACGGTATCCAGCTCCGCCCGCGTCCGCTTTTCCGTCACGGCCATGAGCAGGTCGTTCGGGTTCCCGGTCACGTCGCCGATCGGGATCCCCAGGAGGATCCCCTGGTCGAGCGCCCGCTCGACCGTCTCTGCCGCCGGTCGCGGCATCCGCACGGCGAACTCCTTGAAGATCGATGCCTTCGGAAAGACCGCCGCGTAACCCTCGAGCTTCAGGATCTCCCGGTAGAGATAGTTGGCCTTGTGCAGGCACTGCTCCGCGACGTCGGTGAGCCCCTTGCGCCCGACCGTTGCCAGGTAGATGCAGGCGGCGAGCGCGTTCAGCGCCTGGTTCGAGCAGATGTTGGACGTGGCCCGCTCGCGGCGGATGTGCTGCTCTCGGGTCTGGAGGGTCATGACGTAGCCGCGTCGGCCGTCGGCATCGAAGGCCTGCCCCGAGATCCGGCCGGGGAGCACCCGGAGGAAAGATTCCTTGGCCGTCATCACGCCCAGCAGCGGGCCGCCGAAGTTCATCGGGATGCCGAGGCCCTGGGCCTCGCCGACGGCGATGTCCGAGTTGTAGCTGCCGGGAGGGGCGAGCACGCCGAGGGAGAGCGGGTCGACGGACGAGACGAAGAAGGCGCCCGCCGCGTGGGCCGCCTCCGACAGGGCGGCCATGTCGGGGATGGCGCCGACGAAGTTGGGGCAGGAGACCGCGACCGCGAGGAGTCCGGGTCCGCTCACGGCCTCGGGGTCCAGGACGCCCGCGGCGTTCTGCGGCGGGAACTCCAGCTCGAGGGGCGATCCGTGCAGGTGGGTCTTCACGACCTGGATCTGCCAGGGGGCGAAGTGGCCGAGGATGACGCGCTTGCGCTCGGGCTCCTTGCGCGACGCCATAAGCAGCGCCGCGGCGAGCGCGCTCGCGCCGTCGTAGAAGGAGGAGTTGGCGATGTCCATTTTGAACAGCCGGCAGATCATCGTCTGGTATTCGAAGAGCGACTGCAGCGTCCCCTGGCTCATCTCCGCCTGGTAGGGCGCGTAGGCGGTGAGGAACTCCGAGCGGGAGATCAGAGAGGGGACGACGGCGGGGATGTAGTGGTCGTACACGCCGCCGCCGAGGAGGCAGATGTGGCTCGCCGAGGAGGCGTTGCGTCCCGCCAGGCGCTGGAGGCGGGCCACGACCTCCATCTCCGTCGCGGGCGCGGGCAACTCGGGGGGCGGATCGAAGAGCGTGTCCGGCGGGACGTCGGCGAACAGGTCCTCGATGCGCTTCACCCCGATGGCCTCCAGCATGGAGGCCCGGTCCTGCGGGGTATGGGGGATATAGGGCATTAAAATTCGGGCAGGTAGTGGTCCAGCTCCCAGGGGCTGACGGAGCTGTGATACTCGTACCACTCCCGGTGCTTCACCTTGATGAACTCCTCGGCGAGCGGCTTGCCGAGCGCGTCGCAGATGACGGAGTCGGCCTCGAGAGATCCGAGGGCCTGGAACAGGTTCTGGGGGAGGAGCGCGATCTTCCGGTCCCGCCGCTGCTTCTCCGTCAGCGCGTACATGTTCTCCGCCGAGGGATTGCCAGGCTTGAGCTGCCGCTCGATGCCGTCGAGCCCCGCGGCGAGGAGCGCGGCGGCGGTGAGATAGGGGTTCGCGGCCGAGGAGACGACGCGGCACTCGATGCGTCCCGGCCCCGGCGTCCGCAGCATGTGGGTCCGGTTGTTCGTGCCGAGCGTCGCGTAGGCGGGCACCCAGGTGTAGCCCGACGCCGATCCCTGGATCATGAGGCGCTTGTAGCAGTTGACGGTGGGCGACGAGACGGCGGTGAAGGCCGCCGCATGGTCGATCACGCCTCCGGCGAAGCGGAGCGCGAGCTCCGAGTTGCCGCCGGTCTTCGCGTTGCCCGGATCGGCGAAGAGATTCTTCTTTCACGTGGAGTCCCAGAGGCTGAAGTGGACGTGGAGGCCGCTGCCCGTCCGGCCCTGGAAGGGCTTGGGCATGAAGGTGGACCAGGCCCCGTGACGCCGCGCCAGTTCCGGGAGCATCATGCGGAAGAGCGTGAGGCGGTCGCAGCTCGTCAGCGCGTCGGCGTACTTGAAGTTGACCTCGTACTGGCCGTTGGCGTCCTCGTGGTCGATCTGGTAGACGCCCCAGCCCAGCTCGTTGAGATGCCGCGTGATTTCCGACAGCAGCGGAAGGACCACCGACAGGGGCTTGTAGTCGTAGCAGGGCTTGGCCAGCTGGTCGTTCGCATCCCAGGGGCGGATCGTGCCGTCCGGGTTCCGCGTGAGCAGGAAGAACTCCGGCTCGAGGCCGATCTTGAAGGTGTAGCCCAGCTTCTTCGCGCGGGCGAGCTGGGTCCGCAGCACGCTGCGCGAGCAGTAAGGCCAGCTCTTGCCCTCGACGAAGAGGTCGCAGGCGACCCGGCCGCTGCCTTTCTGCCAGGGCAGCGGGGAGTAGGAGTCCAGGTCGGGCATCGCGCAGAGATCGGGGTCGTGGGCGCCCTGGCCCAGGCCGACCACCGCCCCGCCAGCGAAGCCCGCCCCGTCGTCGAGGAGCTGGTCCAGCGCCTCGACGGGGACGGCCTTCACCTTGGGCACTCCCCGGACGTCGACGAACTGAGCGAGCAGGATCGATACGCCGTCCGCCTTCAGTCTCCGGGAAAATGCCTTCCGGTCCATGCCAGTCCTCGCGAAGAATGGGGCTGTTTTGAGAGGACACCTTAGCACGCTGGGATATGACGGTCAACTCTCCCCTCATTCCGGGCGCTCTCCGAGGCTCCGGATTGCCTCTTTCGGCGGCGCGTGCTAGACTCGTCGCCGTCCAGATGGCTGAAACGACGCCGGTTCCCGCTCCGCCCGCCGAAGCCCCCCGATCCGCGCCCGGGAGATCCCATCTCCTCGTCGTGGCGGCGGCGCTCGCGGTCTTCGCGGTCTCCTACCTGCTGTCCTTCCTGTTGCGCTTCGACTTCACGCTGCCCCCGCAGTATCCCTGGCCCTTCCTGCTTGCGCTCCTGCCCTTCGTCCTGGGCGCCAAGCTCGTGGTGTTCACGCTGGCGGGCGTCTTCCGGATCCTCTGGGCCTACGTGGGGATCCGCGACCTCTTCCGGATCCTTCACGCGACCGTGATCGCGCTGATCGTGGTGGCCGCGGGGAACTATCTCCTGCTCCGGGGCACCCAGATCCCCCGCACGGTGCTGGTCCTCGACGGCATGCTGACCTTCCTCGGCGTGGGCGGACTCTACGCCCTCCTGCGCCATTCGCGGGAGGCGAGCGTGATCGGCCGCGCCCGCGGCCTTCCGGCGGAGCCCATCTTCCTGGTCGGCGCCGGCAACGCAGCCGAAGCGCTGCTGCGAGAGATCCAGAGGAATCCCGACACGGGCGTCCGCGTGGCGGGGATCCTGGACGACGCCCCCGCGAAAAAGGGCCGCGTCCTGCGCGGCGTGAAGGTCCTGGGCGCGATCGACCGGGCCCGCGAGTTCGCCCTCGAACAGGGCGTCCGTAAGGCCTACATCGCCATTCCCAGCGCGGGCGGCTCGGCGCAGCGGCGCATCGTCAACGTCCTCCTGCAGGCGGGCCTTTCCGTCAAGATCCTCCCCCCGGTCGGCCGCCTGGCCATCGCGTCGGGCTTCCTTCCCCAGCTGCGGGAGATCTCCGTGGAGGACCTGCTCCGCCGCGACCCGGTGAAGCTCGACACCGAGGCGATCTCCGCCTTCGTCCGCGGGAAGAAGGTCCTGGTGACCGGCGCGGCGGGCAGCATCGGCTCCGAGCTCTGCCGCCAGCTTCTCGAGTTCCATCCCTCCGTCCTCGTGGCGCTCGACTGCGCGGAGACGCCCCTGCACACGCTGCTCCTCGAGCTGCGCGCGCGGTCGGGCGACGTCAAGATCGTCCCCGAGCTGGCGGACGTGACCGACCGGGCCCGCCTGCGATCCGCCTTCCAGGCGCATCGCCCGGAGGTGGTCTTCCACGCCGCCGCCTTCAAGCACGTGCCGCTGCTCGAGGACCATCCCCGCGAGGCGGTGCGCGTCAATGTGGGCGGGACGCGGGTGGTCTCGGAGGAGGCGCGCGATGCGGGGGCCCGGGCCTTCGTGCTCATCTCGAGCGACAAGGCGGTCAACCCGTCGAGCGTCATGGGGACCACCAAGCGGATCGCCGAGATGGTCGTGGGGCGCCTGAACGAGTCGGGCGCGACGCGCTACGTCGCGGTCCGTTTCGGGAACGTCCTCGGCTCGAACGGCAGCGTGCTGCCGATCTTCAAGGAGCAGCTGGCGCGCGGCGGGCCGATCACGGTGACCCACCCGGAGATGAAGCGCTACTTCATGACGATCCCCGAGGCGGTGCAGCTCGTGCTGCAGGCGGCGGTCCTGGGGAAGGGGGGCGAGGTCTTCGTGCTCGACATGGGCGAGCCGGTGAAGATCGTGGACCTGGCGAAGGACCTGATCCGGCTCTCCGGGCTCGTGCCGGACGTGGACGTGCGGATCGAGTTCACCGGCATCCGGCCCGGCGAGAAGCTCTTCGAGGAGCTCCGCCTCGACCACGAGATCGCGGAGAAGACGCCGCACCCGCAGATCTTCCTGCTGCGCGGCGATCAGCGCGGGCGGCTGGAGGAGGCGGCGCTCGGCGAGCTGGAGAAGCTCTGCATCAACGGCGCCACGCGGAGCGAGATTGTCCCGCGCCTCAAGCAGATCGTGCCCGACTTCAGGCCCGAGTAGGTCGCCGTCACGGACGTCCGCTCTTCTGGCGTCGCCCCAGCTCCAGGAATTGATCGAGGGTTTCCCCGCAGCGCCGGGGTCCTGCATCGGGGCGCGGCGTCTTCACCCCCTCGGTCTTGCCGATCTCCCGGATGAGAGACTCGGCGTCCAGGGCCGCCCGGCAGGTCCCCGCGTCGATCTGGGATGCATAAAGGCTCGCGCCGAGTTCGGACCAGACGATCGAGCCGAGGCCGAACCGCTGGGCTTCCAGAACCGTCGACGAAGAGTGCGTGAGGTGGAGATCGGCGCGGCTCAGCAGCTGCGGCAGGGGCGAGCTACTCGCCCGCTCGAATTCGGCCTCGATGCCGCGGCGGCGGAATTCGTCGGCGAGCGGAGCGGTGCAGCACCAGAAGGCGTCGGGAAGCAGGTCGTAGCCTTCCGGAGGAACCTTGCGCCACGACGCATACTGGCCGTGCAGGGCGAAGGCGCCGTGCTGCAATTCGACGGTCAGAATGTTCCGCCGGCGGCAGGCCAGGTTGAGGGCGAACTCATAGCGGCCCATGTTCGAGGTGAAGGCGACGGAGGGGTGGATGACGTCGAAGGCCCGCTCGAAGCGGTCGCGGAGGGAGAGGATCAGGCTGAACTCGCGTCGCAGGCGCTTCTCCAGAAGTTCCGGGTACAGAACCTGCCGGGCCTGAAGGGCTTCGCAGAACCCGTGATAGCCCGCCAGATTCTCCTGCCGAAAGGTTCCCCCCCCGACCAGGTTCCAGAACTGCGCCGCGTAGAACTCGCGCTGGATGAGGTGGGTCGGATTCCTGCGCGGGAAGCGGTAGAGCCGGGGAACCGCGTATTCCCAGGCGTGCCACCCGAGCTTCCTCGAGCCGAGTTCCTCGATGAGCGGGCCGGTCCGGATGTCGACGTATTCTCCTCCGACCCGGGCCTGGCGGATCCCCGCGTAGGTGAGGATGAAGACGTCGGCGGGTGCCGCGCGCGGAAGATTCTTTCCGGGGTCCCTGAAGGGCGCCCGCATCGAATTCAGGAGCCGCGCCGCCTTGCCGGTCGACGCCGTCGGCGGCTCCTCGGAGCCGCGCAGGGAGAGGTTGAGGCGGTGGAAGAGGAGCGTCCGGACGAGCGGCCAGATCCGGACTCCCTCGAGCGTCCAGTCATTGACGGGGAGGCGGGTCTCGAGATGACCCAGGAACGACATGCACTCCTGAAGCGTCTTCATGAAACCAGGGCTGAAGAATAGCCGAAACGGCCCGGGAATTCACCGAATCGACCGTCCCGCGCCCCTTGGCGGTCGGCGGATCTTGCGCTCGCCGGGATCGTCTCGTAAAATGCCGCCGAATCCAAACCGGAGAGGACTCATTGGACTGGAACCAGAAGTCGGTTCTCATCACGGGGGGCACCGGATCGTTCGGGCAGAAGTTCGTCGCGACGATGCTCCAGAAGCACAAGCCGCGGCGGCTCATCGTCTTCAGCCGGGATGAGCTCAAGCAGTCGGAGATGGCCCAGGAGTTCCGAGACCCCTGCGTCCGCTTCTTCCTCGGCGACGTCCGCGACCGCGCCCGCCTCACCCGGGCCTTCGACGGCGTGGACATCGTGGTCCACGCGGCGGCCCTGAAGCAGGTCCCGTCGGGCGAGTACAACCCCTCCGAAGTCATCCAGACCAACATCATCGGATCGCAGAACGTGATCGAGGCGTCTATCGATCGGAACGTGGAGCGGGTCATCGCCCTGAGCACCGATAAGGCGGCGAGCCCAATCAATCTCTACGGCGCCACGAAGCTGTGCGCGGACAAGCTCTTCGTCGCGGGGAACTCCTACGCGGGAAAGCACCAGGTCCGCTTCGCGGTGGTGCGCTACGGCAACGTGATCAACAGCCGCGGCAGCGTCATCCCCCTCTTCAGGCGGCTCAAGGCGGAGGGCCGCCTTCCGATCACCGACCCGCGGATGACCCGCTTCTGGATCACGCTGGAGCAGGGCGTCGAGTTCGTCATCCGCAGCCTCGACCTGATGCACGGCGGCGAGATCTTCGTCCCCAAGCTGGCGAGCATGAAGCTGCTGGACCTCGCCGAGGCCATCGCCCCCGGATGCAAGCACGACATCGTCGGCATCCGCTCGGGCGAGAAGCTCCACGAGGTCCTCGTGCCCGAGGACGATGCGAGGCGGACGATCGAGTTCGACGACTATTACGTCATCCAGCCCGACTTCCCCTGGTGGGGCGAGGAGAAATCCGCCGGCGGCCGCCCGGTGGCGGACCGCTTCTGCTACAGCAGCGACACCAATCCCCTGGTCGTAACGCCCCAGGACCTTCGGAAGATGCTGGGGGAGAAGTGACCTCGCGCGGCGGCCGGGCGCGCCCCCTTCCCTACTCGCGCCAGTGGATCGACCCCGCCGACATCCGCGAAGTGGCCCGCATCCTCCGCTCCGACTGGATCACCCAGGGCCCCACGGTCCGGGAATTCGAGGAGCGCTTCGCGAAATACTGCGGCGCCCGCCATGCGGTCTCCTTCTCGTCGGGGACGGCCGCCCTCCACGGCTGCTGCTTTGCGGCGGGGCTGGGAGCCGGCGATGAAGCGCTGGTGCCGCCGGTCACGTTCGTCGCCACGGCGAACGCCGTGCTCTACGTGGGGGCGACGCCGCGCTTCTGCGACGTGGAGTCGGACACCGCCACGATGGACCCCAAGGCGTTCGAGGCCGCGATCACGAAGCGCACCCGGGCGGTGATCCCCGTCGACTACGCAGGACATCCCTGCGACCTGCCGGCGATCCGGCGGATCGCGCGCCGACGCGGCCTGGTAGTCATCGAAGACGCCGCCCACGCGCTGGGGGCCCGCTGCAGGGGACAGCGCGTCGGCACGCTCGCAGACCTGACCGTATTCAGCTTCCATCCCGTCAAGCACATCACGACCGGCGAGGGCGGGATGGTGACCACGGACGACGAGGCCCTCGCCCGCCGCCTCCGGATGTTCTCGAGCCACGGGATCACGAAGGACCCGGCGGAACTGGAGCATAACGAGGGGCCCTGGTATTACGAGATGCAGCAGCTCGGCTACAACTACCGGATCACCGACTTCCAGTGCGCACTCGGCATTGCGCAGCTCGCGAAGGTCGAGGAATTCATCCGGGTCCGCCGCGCCCGGGCGGCGCAGTACGATCGGCTCCTGAAGGAACTTCCCGAGGTGTCGGGGGCGGCCGTCCGCCCCTGGGCGCGCCACTCCTACCAACTCTATCCGATCCGGCTCCGCGCCGGGAGCCGCCCCCGCCGTGCGGTCGTCGAGGAGCTCCGGGCCCGCGGCATCGGCGTGCAGGTTCATTACATTCCGGTGCATCTTCAGCCCTACTACCGGAAGCGGTTCGGAACGCGGAAGGGCCAGTATCCCCGCGCGGAGGCCTTCTACAGCTCCGAGATCTCGCTGCCCCTGTTCCCCCGGATGCGGGAGAGCGATGTCCGTCGCGTCGTGCGGACGCTCAAGGACGTCCTCCGCTCCCGCGGCTCATGAGCTACCTCCTGGTCCGCGCGGACGCGGGGCCGCAGGTCGGGGTTGGCCACGTGATGCGGTCCCTCGCGCTCGTGCAGGCCTGGCAGGACCGGGGAGGAAGGGCGGGCTTCGTCCTCGGCGAGCAGGCCCGATCGCTGGAAGCCCGGCTGGCCGCGGAGAAGGTTGAGGTCTTTCCCTCGGCCGGGCCCCCCGGGAGTCCTGACGACGCGGCCCGGCTGGTGGAGACGGCGCGGACCTCGGGAGCCGCCTGGGTCGTCGCGGACGGCTATGCCTTCGGCAGCGGATTCCAGCGCGCAATCACGGAGGCGGGACTCCGGCTCCTGGCGATCGACGACCACGGCCGCGCCGGAACCTACACCGCGAACCTCATCCTCGATCCGAACCTAGAGACTTCGGAGGCATCCTACGCCCGCCGTCCCCCCTCCTGCCGCCTCCTGGCCGGACTCCGCTACGCGCTGCTTCGGAGAGAGTTCCGCTTCGCTCCCGGCGGCGAGCGCCCGACGCCCCCCGTCGCGCGCCGGCTCCTGGTCACCCTGGGCGGCAGCGATCCCGGCAACGTCACGCTCAAGGTCCTGAAAGCCCTGGAATCGGCCGGCAGTTCCGGGATGGAAGTCGTGGTCGTGATCGGACCGGCGAACCCGCACCGCGCGAGTCTCGAGGAGGCGGCGCGTCGCGTGCCCGGGACGGTCCGGCTGGAGAGCCCGGCCGCGCGCATGGCGGAGCTGATGGCGTGGGCGGATGCGGCCGTCTCCGCGGCCGGAGGCACGTGCTGGGAGCTGATGCGCCTGGGAGTGCCGCCGCTCCTGGTGGTCGCAGCGGAGAACCAGCGGCCGAATCTCGCGCCGATCGTCGCCGCGGGCGCGGCGGTCTCCGGAGAGACGGATCTGGCCGGCGCGCTGGCAGGACTGGTTTCCAACGCCGCGCTGCGGAGGGAGCTTTCGGCGAAGGGGCGCTCCCTCGTGGACGGGAAGGGGGCGGACCGGGCGGCCGCCGTG
>JACQFK010000538.1 GCA_016200125.1 Planctomycetota bacterium | reverse complement strand
TGTGACCACCGTCCAGTGGTCGGAGAGTTCTTCGGTGTCGCCGGCCCCCTCGGTCACCATGGGCTCGATCGCCAGGACCCACCCCGGCTGGATCACGACGTCCCAGTTCACGAGCTCCTTGGAGACGAAGTTGGGGACCTGCGGCTCCTCGTGGAGCTCCTGCCCGATCCCGTGGCCGACGTACTGCAGCACGAGGTCGAATCCCGACGCCTTGATGCACTGCTCGATGGTGGCGGAGATCGTCGAGAGCCGCACGCCCGGGCCCAAGGCCGCGATCGCCCGGTCCCGGATCTCGCGATCGCGTTTCTCGACCGCGCCCTTCCACAGCGCGCCGGCGATCCTGCTGCGGGCGCCCTCGAGGGTCTTGAGGGCGATGGCGAAGTCCCCTCGGCCCAGCGGCGCCGCCAGCTCGGCGTCGAGGGCCGCGACGCCCTTCTCGACGATCTGCCGCTGGCGGGTCTGGAGGGAGTCCATGGTCTTCCGGGCCTCGGCCCCGGCGTCCGTCTTGTCGGCCAGGAGGGTCAGGTCTCCGAATTCCCGGAGCTGCCCCTCGAGGTCGTCGGGATGCTCGCGCGCGTACTGCTGCGCCTTCCGGAGCGCCTGACGTTCCGGGCTGTCCGCCGGCGCCCCCGGAGGAGGCGGAGGTCTCGGCGGCAGGGGCGCGGGTTCCGGCGCGGGGGCGCGGACGGAGGGTTCGACGGCGGGTTTCCCGGAGAGGGCGACGGCGGCCAGGACGCCGATCCCCAGGAGCAGCGCGCCCGCGATGAGGATCCACTTCGGGCTTCCCGGGGCGGCGGGCGGCGCCGCCGCGGCAGCGATCGACACGCGGGAATTGGAATCGCGCTGAGGCGCCGCGGGGGCCTTCTTCTCCGGTCCGGCGATCACCTTGCGGAGCGCCTGGGCCCGGTCCGGGGGGAGCGCCTTCAGGGCCTCGGGCGCGCAGGCCGCGCAGCAGACCCAGGCGTCGATCTTGTAGGCCTTGCCCTGTTCGAACTGGATCTCCCGGAGCTGGGTCGAGCAGCGGAAGCAGTAGAGTATCGCCTGTCCCATGGTTGCAGGGTAAGTATACCCTTCACTTTGGAATGGGCCCGCTCAGAGCTTCAACTCGGCGAAGGAGCTGAACCAGCGGAAGGCGACGCCCGCCGCGGCCGCGGCGCCCTCGTCGAACCTCGAGTCGCCGATGAGGACGGTCTCGGCCGGGGTCACGCCGAGCCGGCGGCAGGCCTCGAGGACGCCGTCGGGCGCGGGCTTCGAGCGGGGCACCTCGTCGCAGCCCACCACGGCGTCGAAGAAGGCGTCCAGCTTGGCCAGGGAGAGGGCCCGCTGGGCCAGCCCCTTGGGGCTGTTGGTGATCACGGCCTTGGGCAGCGGGATCGACCGGAGGGTCCGCTCGGCCCCCTCGATCACCTTCAGGTGGTGGAGGAAGTCCCCGTAGTAGCGGGCGTACTCGTCGCGGATCTGGTCGACCGTGTGGCGGGTGTAGTAGAGCTTCACGTCCACCTCGATGCCCTGGCCCCAGCTCTGCTTGTAGGCGGCGGCGTCGATGGGCGCGTAGCCGTGGCGCCGGGCCACCTCGTTGAGGAGCTGGAACCAGACCTCGTAGGTGTCCACGAGGACGCCGTCCAGATCGAAGAGCACGGCCTTGAGCATGGCGCGGAATGATAGCAAAGTCGCGCGGCTAGGACTAGAATAGGCCCCCGATGAAGACCCCCACTGTTCTGCTCGCGGCCCTCCTGTCGACGGCCGCCGGCTGCCAGGAGCCGCCCCGGGTGGGCCAGATGGACGAGCTGGTCACCAGCCTCGCCCACCTGCAGAAGTGGGACGCGGCCATGCAGGGCCGGGGCCACTACGCCTACGACGCCGTCATGGGCTACGGTCCCGAGATCTATCCGATCCTCGTGGCCCACCTGACCGACGAGACGCCCACCGCGATCTACGAGGACGTCACCCAGCGCAACCCCAAGGTCTCGGACGTCGCCAAGTGGGACCGGACGGCGAAGTTCAAGGTCCAGGCGAAATTCCGCCTGCTCCTGGACGTGGAGGAGAGCAACAAGTAGCGGTCGTTCATCATTTCACCCCCCCGGAAGCGGGGTTGCATTCCTCCCCCGGCCCGGCTATACTCTGCGACCCCGATGGACCTGAGAAACATCGCGATCATTGCCCACGTCGACCACGGCAAGACCACGCTCGTCGACTTCCTGCTGCGGCAGTCCGGCGCGTTCCGGTCGAACCAGGAGACGACCGACTGCGTCATGGACTCCAATCCCCTGGAGCGCGAGCGCGGGATCACCATCCTGGCCAAGAACACCTCGGTCGTCTACAAGGGCACCAAGATCAACATCGTCGACACCCCCGGCCACCAGGACTTCGGCGGCGAGGTCGAGCGGGTGCTCCGCATGGCCGACGGCTGCCTGCTTCTCGTCGACGCGGCCGACGGCCCGATGCCCCAGACCCGCTTCGTCCTGAAGAAGGCCCTGGGCCACGGCCTCCAGCCGATCGTCGTCATCAACAAGCTCGACAAGCCCGAGGCCCGCCCCAAAGAGGTCCTCGACGAGATCTTCTACCTGTTCATCGAGCTCGAAGCGTCCGACCAGCAGATGGACTTCCCCGTCGTCTATGCGATCGGCCGGGCCGGCCAGTCGAAGCTCAAGCTTGAAGACCCCTGGAGCGACTTCCGGCCGCTCTTCGACACGATCCTCCAGCGTGTGCCGCCCCCGAAAGGCGATCCCGCCGCGCCCTTCCAGCTTTCGATCGCCAACATCGACTACAACGACTACGTCGGCCGCATGGCCATCGGCCGGATCGCCAACGGCACCGCGAAGCCGGGGATGCCGGTGACCCTCCTCAAGCGGGACGGGAGCCGTACCCCCGCCCAGATCGCGGAGCTCCATACGTTCGAGAACCTCAAGCGCGAGAAGACGGTCGCCGCTGAAGCGGGCGAGATCGTCGTCGTCGTCGGGGTGCCGGGCGTCGACATCGGCGACACTCTCGCCGGCGGCGAAAACCCCGAGCCGCTCCCCTTCCCCAAGA
>JACQFK010000534.1 GCA_016200125.1 Planctomycetota bacterium | reverse complement strand
TCCTCGCCCGCCTCGAAGCGGCCTTCGCGCGGGCCGGCCGCACGATCGCCGGCTCGAAGATCCTGGTGCTGGGCCTCGCGTACAAGCGGGACATCGACGATCCCCGCGAATCGCCCGCCTTCAAGATCATCGAGCTGCTCGAACAGAAGGGGGCGACGGTCCGCTGTCACGATCCGTCGTTCAAGAAGCTCCCCCCGATGCGCCACTACAAGCATCTCAAGGCAAAAGCGGTTGAGCTGACGGAGAAGGAGCTCCACGCGGCGGACGCCGCGGTGATCGTGACCGACCACACGGCCTACGACTACCCCTGGATCGTGAAGCACGCGCGCCTCGTGATCGACACCCGCAACGCCTGCAAGGACGTGAAGGCCGGCCGCGAAAAGGTGGTGAAGGCATGAAGACCGCGCTCCTGCTGCTCCTCGCGCTCCAGGCGGCCCCCGAGAAGGTCTCCTTCACGCCCCTCGGCAAGGGGGATCGCTGCGATGCCCGGGACGCCGCGCTGACGGTCTTCACCACGCAGAAGGAGTGGGAGGCGGCCTGGGCGAAGCTGCACCCGATCAAGGCCCCTCCGGCGCCCGCGGTCGACTTCCACAAGGAAGCCGCCGTCTTCGTCTCCCTCGGCCTCGAGCCTTCGTCGGGCTACGGAGTCGAGATCGTCGCGATCGACAAGACGGCCGAGGAGATCCGGGTGCAGGCCCGGCGGACCCTTCCGGATCCGAAGTTCAAGTACGCGCAGGCCCTGACCCGGCCCTGGACGGCCTTCCGGATGGAGACGCCCGTCCTGAAGGTGACGCTGATCCCGGAGGAAAAGAGGTAGGACCGGGTATAATCAGCGTGCCATGGATCCGTTCCCCCCGCCCCCCGGCTCGCGCGACCCGCTGGCGTCGGACACCAAGATCCGGCGCTCCGAGCTGGCCATCGCGCTCGAAAACCTGGCCGCGGGAGCCACCTACCAGAAGGAGCTGCTGCCCCGCGATCCGCCCCCCGTGCAGGGCTACGACCTCGGGTTCTACTACGGCGCCGCCCGCAGCGTCAGCGGCGACTTCTACGACTTCATCCCCCTGCCCGACAAGCGGCTCGGGATCGCGATCGCCGACGCCTCCGGCAAGGGGATCCCCGCGGGGATGCTGGCGATGACCTGCCGCGCGATGCTCCGCGCCGTGCCGGACAAGAGCGCGCCCCCGGCGAAAATCCTGACCGAGGTGAACCGCCTCCTCTACCCGGGGATGAAGAAGGGCCTCTTTCTCTCGGGCGCCTACGCGGTGCTCGATCCCGCCCAGCACACGCTCACGGTGGCGAACGCCGGCCATCTCCCGACGGTGGTCTGGAAGGCGAAGCTGATGGTCGCGACCACCCATCCCTCGCGCTCACCCGTGCTGGGGCTGCTGCGGCCGGAGGCCTACGAGGCGGCGGCCAACGAGGAGATCATCCCGCTGGAGCCCGGCGACCGCTTCGTGATGATCACCGACGGCGTGAACGAGTCGATGGCGCCCGGCCAGAAGCAGTTCGGCATGGAGCACCTGCGCCGGCGGCTCAAGAGCGAAAGCGGCGCGAAGAGCGCGGACTTCCTGAAGTCGGTGATCGAGCAGATCGACATCCACCGCGCCGGCGGCGAGCAGTCGGACGACATCACGGTCGTCACCGGCCGCCGCCTGGCCTGAGCGCGGTCAGACCGCCTTGGCCGCCGTCTTGCCCGCCAGCACGCCCACCGCCTCCTCGACGTTGGCGCAGATCTTGAGGACGGGGAGGATCTTCATCATGTCGAAGATCACCCGCACGGGATGCGACAGGTTGAGGATGATGAGCGAGGGCCGCTCGGGCGTCCCCTCGTCGGCGAGCCCCAGGATGTAGGAGACGCCGGTGGAGTTGACGTAGCTGACTTCGGCCAGGTCGAGGATCAGCCGCTCCGCGCCCTTGAGGCGGAGCCGCTCGATGTCCATCCGGAGGCCGGAGGACGTGTAGACGTCGATCGATCCCTTGAGCCGCACGATCGCGGCGTCCGGGATTCCCGGAACCGGCTGGTGTTCGATCTGGATTCCCGCCATGGCCCACACCCCTTTCTCTCTGCCGAGCCGGGCGGGGGGAACGGCACTTCCGCTCCCCCGGGGCTCCTGTCAGACTATACCCCAACCCATTTCATATGCGCCACTTTTTCGACGGAATCCCGCGAAAGATTCAAAAAAGAATTGTCGCCGGAAGGAGGCGCTCAGGCGATGCCCTGGGTCTTCAGCTTCTGCTTCGCGACCTTGCCCTCTTCCTTCGACCCGAACTTCTTCGCGACCAGCTTCAGGATCGCGCCGCCCAGGTCGCGGTCCGCCCCCTGCCGCTCGGTGAAGGCGAAGCCGAGGTAGAGCAGCCCCTCGGGCGAAATGGTCCCCGACTCCTTCTCGAGCTGCTTGAGCAGGTTGAAGCCCTCCTTGCGGGACAGCTTCAGGAAGAGCCCGATCGCGCTGCCCTGGTCGCGGCCCGCCCCCGCGGGGTCCAGCCGCTGCTGGCGGAGCTGGGCGACCGCGAGCGCGAGGTCCCCCTCGGGGCTCGCGAGATCGTCGCGCTGGACGAGCCGCAGCACCCGCTCGGCCTCCTCGAAGTCCTTCTTCTTGAGCAGGTCGCGGCCGCGGTCCACGACCTCCTTCTTCGCCAGCTCCGGCTGGGCGGCGCGGACGATCTCGAAGTAGGCCTGGAAGCCGCTCTCCTTCTTGTCGAGCATCGCGAAGGTCTTCGCGAGGAACTTCTTCACGAGCGACTTGTCGAGGACGTTCTTGAAGCCCTTCAGCACGTTGACGATCTTGAAGGCCTTGGGGACGTCCTCCTCCTTGTCGAGGGCCTTGACGAGCAGGGGCACGTAGTCCGGGTTCGTGCGCAGCGCCCCGTCGGCCGTCTCCGAGAGCCGGGGATCGTCGCTCATCAGCGCCTCGACCAGCGAGCCGCCCGCGTCGGCCGAGCCGATGGACCCCAGGGCCTTCACCGCGTACATCCGGACGGGCCCCGAGCTGCTCTTCACCAGCTTGAGGAGCCGGTCGCCGTGCTCCTTCCCCGGCGCGAGCTTCCAGAGGATGTCGAGGGCGGGCTTCACGATCTCGTTGAACTCCGGCTCGTCGAGCAGGGGCAGCAGCCTGCCCACCGCGGCGGCCGCGTCCTTGCCCTGCAGCGGCAGGCTGAAGAGCGCCAGGAGCGCATGATTCCGCACGGCGGACGGCAGCTTCCGGTCCAGATGCTGGAGCACGACCTTCAGCGCCGACGCGTCGCGCAGGGCTCCGACGATCAGCAGGCAGGGCGCCAGCGGCGTCTTCGCCTTCTGGACCTTCTTCGAATCCATGAATTCGAGGATCTTCTTGAGCGCCTTCGCCTTGTCGCCCGCCGCCATCGACTCGATGCGCTGCCGGTAGGCCTGCGCGGCCCGCTTCACGACGTCGACGTCCGGGTCGAGCAGGCCGGCGAAGAGGGACTCGGTCGTGTCGACCCCGGGCAGCTTGCCCATGATGTCGAGGATGCCTTTGCGGACCTGGGGGTCCTTGGAGTCGAGGTGGTCGCGGAGGGCCGGGGCCGCGGCGGCGCCGGCGCCGATCAGGATCTGCGACGCGCGGGCGCGGACCGCCTCGGGCCCGCCCAGCATCGGGACGACGTGGGGGATCGCGGCGGTCAGGTCGATCGCCGCCAGCGCCTCGAGGGCGTAGAGCCGGACCATCTCGTTGTCCGACTTGAGCGTGCCCGCGAGGGCCTTGCGGACGGCGGCGTCCTTGGGCTTGAGCTCGCGCAGGACGCGGGCGACGGCGATCTGGAGCTCGGCGTCCCCCTCGTCGAGGAGCCTGCACATCCGCTCGAGTTCATTGGCCATGGGAGTTCACTTTAGCTTGGTCTTCCGGATCACGTCCAGCATCGTTCGATGCAGCCTGGGGTTGGCCCCCACGAAATCGCCCTGGCGGACGTCGACCGGGCCGCCCTGGAAATTGGTGACCTTGGCGCCCGCCTCCTCGAGGATGACGATGCCCGCGGCCATGTCCCAGGGCCCCAGCCGCATCTCCCAGAAGCCGTCGAAGGCGCCGGCGGCGGTCCAGCAGAGGTCGAGCGACGCCGCGCCGACGCGCCGGATGGCCTGGGCCTTCATGAGGAACTCGGCGAAGTACTTCAGGTTGATCTTCCGGTATTCGAGCAGGTAGGAGAAGCCGGTGCAGAGGAGCGAGCGGGAGAGGTCGCTCGTCTTCGTGACGTGGAGGCGCCGGCCGTTGCGGAAGGCGCCGCCCCCCCGCTTCGCCCAGTAGAGGTCCCCGAACATCGGCGCGTAGGTGGCGCCGGCCTGGATCCGGCCCTCGGCCTCGTAGGCGACGGTGACGGCCCAGATCGGGTACCCGTGGGCGAAGTTCGTGGTGCCGTCGACCGGGTCGATGTACCACTTGTGGGGCGAATTCCCCGAGAGGCCGCTCTCCTCCGCGACGATGGCGTGATCGGGGAACTCGCGCCTGATCGCCTTGACGATCATCTCCTCCGACGCGTGGTCCATGTCGGTGACGAGGTTGCTGCCGATGGAGTCCTTGTAGGTGATGGAGCGGCGGCCGCTGCTGTTCTTCTTCAGGAACTCGCCCGCCTTGAGGACGATCTTCTTCGCGAACTCCAGGGGTTGCATGGGGTGCCGTGATAGCATGCAGCGCCGCGGGTGTCAAAGGATCCCCTTGAAGCGGCGCTGGCCGGGGCGCGGAACGGAGACCTTCAGGCGCGGCTGAAGGAGATCGTCGCGGAGCTCGATTCGCACGTCGCGATGCGCACCGCCCAGTTCCAGCAGCTCCGCGCGATCCGGAGGATCGAACTTGCGGGCGCGAGAGGCGCGCTCGAAGGCCTGGCGGGCTCCTCTCCCGCCCCCCGCGTTGAACGCGAGGCCGCGCGGGCCGCCGCGCGGCTCCCTCGATAGGCCCGGCGCCCGGGAGGTCCTTGTTCTATAATTCTCTTCAGGGATGCGCGATGAATCGATCCTGACGGCCCTGGGCATGATCGGACTCGGGATCATGTTCGGCGTCATGGCCTACGCGGCGGG
>JACQFK010000522.1 GCA_016200125.1 Planctomycetota bacterium | reverse complement strand
TCTCGAACATCACGCGGTTCTGCTCGAAGTAGGTCTTGTTGCAGCCGATGGCGGTGACGACGAGCGCATCGATCCGTTCCACCGCAGAGCAGAGGTAGCGGATGTTGTTGGGCGCATCCTCGTACTCGAAGATCAGGGCCTTCTTGTGGGCGATCTCCGTGTCGTCCTGCTTCTCGATCGTCCCCGGCACGAACTTGGCGACGCCCTCGGGCCAGGCGATCGTGCCGTGGAAGTTGATCGTGGCCCAGGCGGCGCCCTGGCCCTGCGTCTCATCCATCAGCGGGCCCTGCGCCACGATCTTGCCCGGCGAGTTCGGATCGTTGAAGGGCTGCGGCGTCCAGCCGTGGGGGAAGTCTACCTCCCAGCCGTTGCCCTCGTAGTGCACGGGCCAGTGGCTGTAGGCATAGTAGCCGCCGCCGCCGCAGGCGATCACCACCAGGAAGAAGAGGGGCTTGCCGAAATTGACGGGGCCTTCGCTCATGTCGTCACCTTCTCCAGTGTGCCTTCCCGGATCGCCTTCCGCAGATCCTTCATGAGTCTACCATAGTACTGGACGTTGTGGAGCGAGAGAAGTTTGGGCGCGAGCATCTCGTCCACGCTGAAGCAGTGGCGGAGATAGGCGCGGGTGTAGCCGCGGCAGCAGGCGCAGCTGCAGGCCGGATCGAGCGGCCGTTCGTCCCGGGCGAACTTCGCGTTCCGCAGCCGCAGCAGCCCCTCGCTCGTGAAGGCCATCGCGGTCCGACCCATCCGCGTGGGGAGGATGCAGTCGAAGAGGTCGACGCCCGCCTTCACCGCCGCGACGATGTCGCGCGGCATGCCGACGCCCATCAGGTAACGCGGCTTCGACTCGGGCAGCTGGTCGACGGTGTAGGCGACCAGTTCGTCCATCTGCGCGGCCGGCTCGCCCATCGAGAAGCCGCCGAGCGCGAAGCCCGGCGGATCGGAGGCCGCGATCGTCTCCGCCGACTCCTTGCGCAGCTCGGGGACGATGCTGCCCTGCACGATGCCGAAGAGCGCGCCCTTCGTCGCGCGCGACCGCTTCCACCACGCGTGGGTGCGGTCGAGCGCGAGCCGCGCGACCTTCGGGTCCGGCGGGAAGGGGATGGGCTCGTCGAGCGGCATGAGGATGTCGCTGCCGAGCGCCTCCTGGATCTCGACCACGCGCTCCGGGGTGAACTTCACGGGGGCGCCGTCGAGGTGGGACTGGAAGGTGACGCCTTCCTCCGTGATCTTGCGGAGCGGCGCGAGGCTGAAGACCTGGTAGCCGCCGCTGTCGGTGAGGATCGGCCCGTCCCAGCCCATGAACTTCTGGAGCCCGCCCAGCGCGGCGATCGTCGCCTCGCCGGGGCGCAGCGCGAGGTGGTAGGTGTTGCAGAGGAGGATGTCGATGCCGGCCCCGCGGAGCTCGCGCGGTTCGAGTCCCTTGACGGCCGCCTTCGTCCCGCAGGGCATGAACGCCGGGGTGTCGAAGGCCCCGTGGGCCGTCTCGATGCGCCCGACACGGGCCTTGCCGCTCTTCGCGCTGATGCTGAAGTTCACTCGCGCGGGATTCTACCGGACGGGTATAGTGTTGTCCATGCGCCTCCGCGCCCTGCTGTTCCTGCTGCTCTCGTCCTTCGGCTGCGCCCGCGCCGAGGATCCGGTTCAGAGCATCCGAGCGGACGACATCCGGAAGCACCAGACCTATCTCGCCTCGGACGAGCTCGAAGGCCGCGGCGCCGGGAGCGAGGGCGGGAAGAAAGCGTCGGCCTACCTCGCGGACCGCGTGAAGGCCTGGGGCTTCCAGGCGGCGGGGACGGACGGGAGCTACTTCCAGCCCTTCGGCGAGGGGCGGCGCAACGTGGCTGCTTTCTGGCCGGGAAGGGAAGGGAACGAGTACGTGGTCGTGGGCGCCCACTACGACCACCTGGGCCGGCAGGGGGAGAAGCTGTTTCACGGGGCGGACGACAACGCGAGCGGGACGTCGACGCTGCTGGACGTCGCGGAGGCGCTGTCGAAGACGAAGTTCCGCCGAGGCGTGCTCGTGATGTGGTTCGACGAGGAGGAGAACCAGCTGAAGGGCTCGCGCTGGTGGTGCGCGCATCCGACGCGGCCGATCGACCTCTGCTTCGCGATGCTGAACTGCGACATGATCGGGCGCAACGATCCGGCGAAGATCTTCGTCGGTGTGGAAAAGGAGGGGGGGAAGGAGCCGAAGTACCCGAAGCTGGCGGCGGAGATCCGGGGGGCGGAGGCGGCGGCCGGCGCGACGTTCGACTGGACGGAGTTCGACCGCTTCATCAAGCACAGCGACCACTGGCCCTTCATGGAGCAGGGGGTGCCGGCGATGTTCTTCACGGGCGGGATCCACGCCGACTGGCACAAGGAGGGGGACCTGCTCGAGAAGATCAACTTCGCGAAGGAGGAGCGGATCGGCCGGATTCTCTACTCGCTGCTCTCGAAGGTGGCGGAGCGCGCCGAGCCGCTGAAGTGAGCGCGGAACGTTGAAACCCCCGGGGCCGCGTTGTAAGATGCGGCCCCTCGATGACCCCGGGGTAGCTCAACGGTTAGAGCGGCGGTTTCATAAGCCGTAGGTTGCCGGTTCGAATCCGGCCTCCGGGACCATCTCTGCTCGCAGCGTCTTCAGGACTCCAGCGGCCGAGCGGCCTTTGCGGGCCAGTCCAGGAGGAGGCTGGGCAGCAGGGCGGCCAGCGCGATCGTCGTCCACACCACGAGTTCGATCCCCGGCAGACCCAGCTTGAAGATCGGCGGGATCGGGATGATGAGGCGCGCCACCGTGAACACCATCGCGAAAGGATAGCCGCGCAGCATCCAGCGGCGGTGCTGCTCGAGGTTGCCCTGCTTGATGCAATAGAGCGCGATGGTCGTGCAGAGCGCCCAGCCGAACGACTGCACCGCCGAGGCCGCCGTCAGGGACAGGTTGCTCGTCTTCATCGCCACGGGAATGGCGAAGGGCGCGGAGACGTAGACGCACAGCACGTAGAGATACCCGAGCTTGCGGTGCAGCGGGAGGAACTTCGCGCGCAGCCGGTTCGAGATCTGGAACGCGCCGAGCAGCAGCGCCAGCATCCCCGCGGCGCCGTGCACCGCGAGGTAGGGCTTCACGGGCGCGAAATGCTGCGCGATCTCGGAACTCGGATCGAAGATCTTCGCGTTCTTCGCCACCAGGACGAAGACCGTCAGCAGGCCGAAGACGACGAAGAACGCCAGCTTGGCGGGGGATCCGCTGCGGCGGACGGGCGCGGTCGCGGTGGACATCGTCATGACCTCTTCCTCACGGTGTCGGAAACAGGGCCGATTGTACCCGCTTTGGTTCCCTTGTGAATGATTTTGAAACTCGCGGGAGTGCAGTACGCCATCCGTGCCCGGCGTCGAATCAAGCGATGACCTCCGCGAGCAGGCTGATGATCACGGCGGGAGCCCTCACCCTGGCGCTCTGGGGCGAGCATCTGGCCTGTTACGGCTTCGTGCCGGCGGGCGACGGCGTCGCGCAGCGCTCGATCCTGGAAAAGACGATCCTGGGGACGCCGCACGTCGGCAAGTCACGCCTGGAAGAAATGATGCAGGAACACTCGATCCGGCGTGCGCGGGTCGACCGAATCGTCCGCTGGGCCTGCCCCGCCCTGGGCGGCCTGGCGCTCCTGTGGGGAATCGCGCTGCTGCTCAGGCCAGGAGCTCTTTCACGACGCGCGCCGGCTGCCCGTCGACGAGCGAGTGGGGCTGCGCGTTCAGCTTGAAGGTCAGCTTTGCGGGATCGAGCCCGCAGAGGTGCAGCAGCGTCGGGTGATAGTCGCTGTGCGTCAACACGTCCTTCGCCGCGCGGTGGCCCACCTCGTCCGTCTCGCCGTAGGCCAGGCCCCCCTTGAAGCCGCCTCCCGCGAGCCACATGCTGAAGCCGTTCGTGTTGTGGTCCCGGCCCACCTCGCCGCCCCGCACCGGCTTCTGGATCACCGGCAGGCGGCCCATCTCGCCGCCCCAGTGGACCACCGTCGAATCGAGCAGCCCGCGCCGCTTGAGATCCGTCACCAGCGCCGCCGCCGGCTGATCGATCATCCGGCAGGCCGCAGGCAGCAGCTTCCGGATGCTGCCGTGGTGGTCCCAGAACTGGTTGCGCGTGTAGACCTGCACGAAGCGCACGCCGCGCTCCACCAGCCGCCGCGCGATCAGGCAGCGCGTCCCGAATTCCTTGCTCGCCGGATCGTCGAGCCCATAGAGGGTCTTCGTCTCCTTGCTCTCGCCCTCGATGTCCAGCGCCTCCTTCGCGGACAGCTGCATGTGCGCCGCGAGCTCGTAGCCGGCGATGCGCGCCTCGAGGTCCGTCTCGCCCGGCCGCTCCTCGAGATGCTTCTGGTTGAGCTGCTTCAGGTACTCGAGGTACTGCTCCTGGGGCACGCCGCGCAGCTCGGGCGGAGGGTCCAGGTTCAGGATCCGCGGCTCGCGCGGGCGCACCACCGTGCCCTGGAAGAGCGAGGGCAGCCAGCCGTTCTGCCAGTTCTTCACGCCGAGCACGGGCACGCCGCCCGGATCGGTCAGCACCACGAAGGCGGGAAGATCGCGCGACTCCGACCCGAGGCCGTAGGTGATCCAGCTGCCGAGCGCGGGCCGCCCTTCGAGCACCTTCCCGGTGTTCAGCGCCTGGATCGACTGGCCGTGGTTGTTGACCCCCGTCCTCATCGAGCGGATCAGCGCGATGTCGTCGGCGATCCGGCCCAGGTGGGGCAGCAGCTCCGAGATCTCCGTCCCGCAGCGGCCCCGCTTCTCGAACTTCCAGGGGCTCGCCATCAGGACCGAGCTCGCCTCGGCCGCGTTGTCGAACTTGATGTCGCCGCCGAAGGTCGTCCCGTCGTGCTTGACGAGGTCCTGCTTCGGGTCGAAGAGGTCGAGATGGCTCGGGCCGCCCTGCATGAACATCGAGATCATCGCCCGCGCCTTCGGCTCGAAGTGCGGCTGCTTGGGCAGAAGATCGAATCGGCGTTGTTCGAGTTCGGGCCGACCCTGTCCGAGCAGCTTGTCTTCCTTGAGCAGCCAGGCGAGCGCGAGCCCATCGATGCCGAGGGAACTCTTGGCCAGGAAATGGCGCCGTGTCATGTTGCAGGTGTGGCGGTGCATGTTGGTCCTTCCGTTACGGAATGCGAAGAATTCGGCACGTCTCTTCGTAAGCGTCTTCCAGCTCAACGGGTATTGCCAGATCGTCGGCCAACCACAGGGGCAACGTCGGCAGCGGCTGTCCAATTTCGACAGAGTATCTCCAGACTTCCAGACGCCACCCGGCGCCTTCCTTGGTGACACGGCAAGCT
>JACQFK010000539.1 GCA_016200125.1 Planctomycetota bacterium | reverse complement strand
GAAGACGACCGACGCGCCGCGCAGCGCCGCGTCGGCCACGTCGTTCACGTCGCCCTCGAGGAGCTCCGCGCCCGAGGGGACGAGCGGCCGCCGGCCGGTGACGAAGTTGTCCACGACGCGGACCGGCCGGCCCTGGGCCAGCAGGGCCTCCGCGAGATGGGAGCCGATGAAGCCCGCGCCCCCCGTCACGACGGCCAGTTCCCGGGTCATCAGGGCAGTCCGAACAGGTTCCGCGCGTTGCGGGTGGTCGCCGCCTCCAGCTCCTCGAGCGTCACGCCGTGCAGGTTGGCGATCTCCGCCGCGGCGTAGCGGACGTAGGAGGGCTCGTTCCGCTTGCCCCGGAACTTCTGGGGCGGAAGCAGCGGGCAGTCGGTCTCGATCAGGAGCCGGTCGAGCGGGATCATCCGGACGACCTCCCGGAGCTCCTTCGCGTTCGGATAGGTCACCGGGCCGGCGATCGAGAGGTAGAAATTCAGTCCGAGGTAGTACTCGGCGTCCGCCCAGCTGCCCGAGAAGCAGTGGATCACGCCCCGCAGCGGCGCGTGGCCGCGGAGGATCGCGATCGCGTCCGGGTGGGCCTCGCGGCAGTGGATCGAGACGGGCTTGTCGGCTTCGAGCGCGATCTCGAGCTGCTTCACGAAGAGCGCCTTCTGGTTGGGCACCGAGGCGTAGTTCTTCACGTAGTCGAGGCCGGTCTCGCCCACCGCCACCGCGCGCGGATGGGCGGCCAGCGGGCGGAGCGCGTCCACGTCCCCGGGATTGTCCGCCTCGTGGGGATGGATGCCCGGGGAGAAATAGACCTCGGGGCGGCTCTCCGCGATCGCCAGGGCGCGGCGCGAGGACTCGAGGCCGGTGCCGATGGTGACGATCCGCTCGACGCCCGCCTCGCGGGCGCGCTCCATCACCGCCGGCAGGTCCGGCGCGAACGCGGGATCGTCCAGATGGGCGTGCGAATCCACGAGCATGGGAGAGATTCTATCATCGGGCTATTGAGAAATTGAGCTATTGACGACCCGTCGGCGCCAGTCTATCGACCGGCAGGCCGTCCCCCGGAAATCGGACGAGGCGATCCCAGAGTCCCTGAAGGCCGGGGCTGGTTCCGTTCGAACATCATCGGGGGGCGCGGGGTTTACAGAGGGACTGCCGCCGACTGGAAACAATAGCCCGATGCTTCAATAGCTCGTTGGCCTACTTGGTCCGGCCGGGGAGCGGGTCGCTCGACGAGGAGACGTTGATCGCGTATTCGCAGGCGCGCGAGATGTAGGTCTCGCACTTCACGAACTTCTCGATCAGGTCCTTGCTGGTCTGCTGGTGGGGATAGTAGTAGCTCTTGGAGCCCTTCTCGTCCCCCACCGTGAAGACGCGGATGAAGCTGGTCTTCGTCGGGTCCAGGCTGGCCCGGGCGAGATCCTCGGGCCGGATCTCCTCGGGCTTCATCGGGATGAGATCGTTCAGCCCGAACTCCTTGAGCCGCTTCAGGTAGAGGGCCATCTTCGGGTCGGCGACGTAGCCCATGTAGATCCGGCCCGGGGCCCCCTTGGCCAGCGGCTCGCGCGGGCTGTCCCCCATCCGGTCGCGCCAGGATTCGGACATGACGCAGCGGAAGTGGCACTCCAGCTTCTTGGTCCGGCCGTCCGGCAGGGCGCGGAAGTAGGAGATCTTCAGGACCAGGGGATCGTCGGACGAGGGCCCCGCGCTGCTGGACACCCCGCCGCCCCCGCCCGAGCAGGAGGCCAGGAGGCAGGCCAGCGCGGCCAGGACCGGGACCCTAGAGGCGGTATTCCGAAAGCTCATGTTTCACCGTTTCGACAACCTGCTCTAACGTGACGCTCTTCTGGTCCTTGTTCTTGCGTGTCCGCACATCTACCGTGCCCGCCTCCAGGGTCCGCTTCCCCACCGTGATCCGGACGGGGAGGCCGATCAGGTCGGCGTCCGCGAACTTGACGCCCGGCGCCTGGTCGCGATCGTCCCAGAGGACCTCGACCCCCGCCTTCTCCAGGCGGTCGTGGAGGTCGTGGGCGGTCTCGACGATCTGCATCTTCTTGTGGTCGAGCGAGACGATCTCGACCTGGTAGGGGGCGAGCTCGCGGGGCCAGAGGATGCCCGCGTCGTCGTGGTGGTTCTCGACCGCGGCGGCGACGATGCGGTTCACGCCGATGCCGTAGCAGCCCATCACCATGGGATGGAGCTGGGCCTTGTCGTCCAGGTAGACGCAGTTCATCTTCTTCGAGTAGCGCGTGCCGAGCTTGAACACGTTGCCGACCTCGATGCCGTGGGTGAAGCCGAGCGCCCCGCCGCAGCGGGGGCAGGCGTCGCCCGTGACGGCCATCCGGAAATCGCCGACCCGCTCGGGCCGGTAGTCGCGGTTCACGTTGATGTTCAGGAGGTGGGCGTCGCGCTTGTTCGCGCCGGCGACGCTGTTGCAGACCTGGACGGCGGCGTAGTCGGCGAAGATCCGGAACGACAGGCCCAGGGGCCCGGAGAATCCGACCGGCCCGCCCGTGGCGCGCTGGATCTCCTCGGGCGTCGCCATCTCGAGCGTCTCTGCCTGCGCCGCGCGCCGCAGCTTGGATTCGTTGACCTCGTGGTCCCCGCGGACGAGCGCGGCGATGAAGTCCGGGCCGGCCTTGTAGATGAGCGTCTTGAGCAGCTGCCGGGGCGGCACCTGGAGGAAGGCGGAGACCTGCTCGATCGTGTGGGCGTCGGGGGTGGCGACCTCCTGGACCGGAAGGATCTCCTTGGTGTCCTCGCCGCTCGCCCCGCCCCGGTCGGGGGGGCATTCCGCCTTCTCCTTGTTCGCGGCGTAGCTGCACTTGCCGCAGGTCACCACCGAGTCCTCGCCGTAGGGCGAGACGGCCATGAACTCGTGCGAGACGTCGCCGCCCATGAGCCCGGTGTCGGCCTCGACCGGCAGGAACTTCAGCTCCGCGCGGCCGTAGATGCGGACGTAGGCGTCGTACATCGCCTGGTAGGAGCGGCCCATCGCCTTCTCGTCCAGGTCGAAGGAGTAGGCGTCCTTCATGATGAACTCGCGGGTCCGGATGATGCCGTGGCGCGGGCGGGCCTCGTCGCGGAACTTGCCCTGGATCTGGTAGAGCGTGAGCGGCAGCTGGCGGTAGGACTTCACCTCGTTCCGGACGATGTGGGTGATCACTTCCTCGTGGGTGTGGCCCAGGACGTTGAGCGCGCCCTTGCGGTCCTTCACCTTCATCAGGGTGTCGCCGAAAAGCTCGTAGCGGCCGGTCTCCTGCCAGAGCTCGGGCGGATGGAGCGAGGGCATGAAGAGCTCGATCGCGCCGGAGCGGTCCATCTCCTGGCGGACGATCTCCTCCGCCTTCCGGAGCGTGCGGTAGCCCAGCGGGAGATAGCTGTAGCTCCCCGCGGCCAGCGGGCGGATCATCCCCGCCCGGATCAGGAGCCGGTGGCTGGGGCTCTCCGCGTCCGACGGCGCCTCCCGGAGCGTGGGGATGAACGTGCGGGTCCAGCGCATGGATTGGAGGTTATACCAAAAACCAACCCGATCTCGAATACCGAATCCCGGATCCCGGGATCCGCTACTTCAGGTTGTGGCTGGTCTCGATCTTGACCTGGGCCTTCAGCTCCATGTCGTCGCCGCCGCCCGGGTTGGGGATCGTCGCGCTCACCCGGATCTTGAGGGCGCTGTTCGATTTCGTGGAGCGGTGGTCGCTGACGGAATAGAGCGTCGTCCCTTCGCCTTCGCCCTCCGTCTTGATCTTGGCGTCGAGGCCGCCGGCCGGGGCCTCCTCCTTCTCGCCGGGGAGCCGGCCCACGGCGAACTTGGACTTGATCACGAGATAGCCCTTCCCTTCGATCACTTCCGCGGCGTGCACCGCGTTCTCGGTGCGGATCTTGATCTCCACGTTGCCGCCCACGCCGGGCATCCCCAGCTTGAGGTCGTCCTTCCACTTGTCGCCCTTCCCGACCGCGTCCTTGGGAAGCGGCCCCATCAGCCCGTTGAGCGAGCGGAAGACCGACTCGATCTCGCCCAGCTTCCCGGCGCCCTCCACGATGGAAAGCTTTCCGAACTTGTCCGCCGAGAGCTTGAGGGGCGCGCGGACCATCTTCCCGAGCTGGTCCTGCAGGTCGCCGAAGCCCGCGAGCGCGGGATCCTCCGCGGGATCCTGCTTCTTCGGCTTCTCGTCGCCCTTCTTGGCGAGATCGTACTCGAAGTCGATGTCGTTCACCATGACGTGGCCCTTCGCCTTCGCGCTGCGCCACTTCCCGTTCATCAGCGCGGTGCCGTCCTCGCCGATCTCGGAGACCTCGAGATCCACGACGCCCTCGAACTTGACGTTGACCGGGTCCTCCGGCACCACGCCCTGGAGGATTTCGGGCACCTTGTCGAGCTTCACGCTCAGCGCATGGTTGATCGCGAAGGACAGCTTCTCGCCCTTCTTGAAGCCGTAGCGGAGTTCGGTCTTGCCATCCTGAGCGAGCGCCGTCAGGGCGAACGCGAGCGCGAGGGTCGCCAGGGCCGTGCGTTTCATCATGTCCTCCAGAGGTCCATTCCTGCAGATTCGGACAGCCCCCCCCGCCGGATTGTTCGCAGGAACCGTCGGGATCCATCGAACCGTTGGCGGCGGCGGGACGTCCGTATATATAATAGTGCCTGCGTGATCCCCAAGACAGGGAACTTCGTCCTGGCCCTCGCCTTCCTGCTCGGCGGCGCCGGAGCCGTTCAGGCCCAGTCCGCGGACGACGCCCACAAGCGCATCTACCGGAAGGTCGTCGACTCCGTGGTGGCCGTGCGCGCGCTCGCGCCGCTCGGCG
>JACQFK010000039.1 GCA_016200125.1 Planctomycetota bacterium | reverse complement strand
CGGCATCGGGATGTCGATCGCGGCGAACAAGGTCCCGGGCATCCGGGCCGCGGTCGTCTGCGACGAGAAGACGGCCGCGCTCAGCCGCCAGCACAACGACGCGAACATCTTCTGCGCGGGGGCGCGCATCTCGCCGGTGCTGAAGATCGCCGAATGCCTCAAGGTGTGGCTGCAGACGCCGTTCGAGGGGGGGCGCCACGTCAACCGCGTGGCCAAGATCAGCGCGATCGAAAAGGGCCGCTAAGGGAGGCCTTCCTTCCCGAGTCGAAGCGTCAGATCCCGTTCGAGACGGCGGTAGCGCTCCAGCCGGGGGGCGAAGCCGAGGCTTTCCCGCATCCGCTCCTGGCGCGCCAGGCGGCGCCGGCATTCACGGAGGAGCGCGACGAGGAGCTGCGCCCTCGCATGGGCGCGGGCGAGCAGCGAGAGGTAGGCGAAGGCGGCGAGGGAGCCTATCAGCGCGGGCCAGAACAGCTCGCGCACCCACTCCACCACCAGCGCATCGAAGTCCACTCTAGAGTCTTCTTCGGCGCAACCGGGGCCGGATCTTCAATGCGACGGTCCGCTCATTGCGGCGCCGGCGATCCAGAGGACGTTTCCGGCCACCGCGAAGAGGAAGGGCTTCTTTGTCTCCGCCCAGTGGGTCACCACGAAGATGAGGCCCACGATGGGGACCAGCAGGCAGCCGAGGCCCCAGAGCGCCCCTTCGCGGAAGGCCGCGACGACGATGCCGATGTGGCCGCCGAGCGCCAGGACGATGCCCAGGATCAGAAGGGCGAGACCCATCCTTCACCTCCCTCTTCCTTACTCCTCTGAAGGCGGTTTTCGCGCGGATGTTTCAGGAATTCTATTTCCAGCCCGCCAGGACGTGAAGCTGCGGCATCACCGAGACCTCGCGGCCGCAGGCGCGGCGGAGGCGGGCGAGCGTCGCGCCGTCCGGCGGCACGGTCGACGGATTGACCGGCGTCGCGAGCTGGAGGATCAGGGGCATCTCCGGGGGCACGAGCTTCGCGGCCTGCGCGAGCTCGTCCTCGCGGCTGTCCTGCATCACGACGATCTTGACGAAGGCTTCGCGGCCGCGCGCCAGCTCGAGGCAGCGGCGGACGTCGTCCCCGTCGGCCTTCACGCCGGGGCAGGAGGGGAGCTTGACGTCGAACGCGAAGATGTCGATGGCGTCGGCGCAGACGGCCAGCCGGTCGGCGAGCGTCCCGCTCGTGTCGAGGTAGGTCTTCATCCCCATCGCGCGGACGCCGAGGGCGACTTCGCGGACGAATTCCGCCTGCAGGACCGGCTCGCCGCCGGTCAGGCTCACGGAGGGATGCGGGCCCAGCGAGCGGACCGCCTCGAGCGTCTCCTCAACCGAGACGGGATTCCGCCGCGTCGCGCCGCCGATCGTCCACGCCCCCGCCCGCTCCCAGGAGTCGGGCGTGTCGCAGTAGACGCAGCGCAGGTGGCATCCCGAGAGGCGGACGAAGACCTGCTTGAGCCCGGCGTAGGGGCCTTCGCCCTGCCAGGAGGAGAAGACTTCGAGGAGGTGGCCCTGCACGCTACCCCTGCAGCGCCCGAAGGCTTCGCAGACAGGATTCGCACTCGCCGCACCAGGCGCGGCCGCCCTCGTAGCAGGGCCAGATGTGGCGGAGCGGCGCGTCGAGGCGGCGGCCGAGATTCACGATCGCCCTCTTCTCCAGATTGCCGGTGAAGCTCAGCACGCGGACGCCGTTCGCGGTGGAGTAGGAGAGCGCGCGGTTCACGGCCGCGACGTAGGCCGGCGAGTTGTCGGGGAAGGTGACCGCCTCCTCCTTGTTGAATCCGGTGATGAGGCGCGCCGCGCCGAGCGACTCGGCGTGGGCGGCGGCGATCTCGATGAAGACCCCGTTGCGGTTGGGCACCCAGACCGCCTTCGCCGAGCGCTCCGACATCTCGTTGCGCGGCAGCGCGGCGCGTCGGTTGACGAGCGCGGTGGCGGTGAGGCCGGCGAGCCAGGGTATCGCGATGACGCGGTGGGGGATGCGGTAGTGGCGCGCGATCCTCGCCGAGGCCTGCCGCTCGCGCATCGCCGCGCGCTGGCCGTAGTCGAACGTGAGCGCGAGGACCACGTCCATCTTCCGCGTCGCCGCCGCGAGCGAGACGGTGGAGTCGAGCCCGCCGGAGAGGATGGCCACGCCCTTCATGGGCCCCCAGCATAGCAGGAGATTCGACTCGTGGCCATGTCTCCGCAGGTCCCGGGTTGGACCGTTACTTCTCATTCTCCGGGGATCGGAATATTTCGTCGGGGATGGGCTCGTTGAGCGCCAGGTCTTCATAGGTCTCCGTCACGACACTTCCGGATCCCGCAAGGGTCATGACGCGCTGGATGAGCCTCCTTGTCCTGGGAGCGTACCAGAGGACGGCGCTGGCGTAGAGGACCCCGTCGGGATCCTTCAACCGGTAACGAAGCGTTCCGCGCCCCTCGTCTGCGGCGTCGGCCTGGAAGTCGCAGGGACTCATGGGTCGCCATTGCAGATCGGCGGCCTGGGCTCCCTCCGGCTTCGGGAACCCGAACACCAGCGCGAAAATGCCGTTGGCGCCCCAGGAGGCAAAGAGCTCCTGGATGCGGCGCCCGATGTCCTGAGGCGGCGCCTGCTCGAAGACGTCGCCGGGATGACGCTGAACGAACATCCGGCGGCCATCGGAGACCAGAAATGACGCTCCGCGGACTCCTCCCGCAGAAACGTGGAAGAGCGCCTGGACCCGGTTCCCCGGCTTCAGACGAAGTGTCCCCAGGAAGACCTTCCCGGGTCCGCTCGTTCCGGACGGAGCGTCGATATCGATCTTGAAGTTGACGCCGAGGCTCTCGGCGGCGCTGAGAGGCTTGAGGATGTCCTGGAACGTCCGATCGGCGGATCGGCCGCCCTCCGCGGGCCCCGTCGCGCAGCCCCCTGCGGCCAGAATCGTCGCTCGGAGGATGAAGCGCTGGAACGATGCGAGGCAATTCATGGGCTCACTCCTTCTTGCGGCCCGCCCGCTTGATCTCCTCGAGGCTCTCGCGGGCGATCTCGTCGGCGGGGTTGAGCCGCAGGGCGGTCTCGAACTCGCGCGCCGCGGCGTCGAGCCGCCCTTCCTCCATCAGCAGGAGGCCGAGATTTCCGTGGGCTTTCGCATGGCCGGGGTTGGCCCGGATCGCCGCCTGGAACTCGGCCTTCGCCTCCCCGGGCCGGTTCTGCGTGCGATGCAGGAGACCGAGGAAGTAGTGGGGCTCGTCGAAGTCGGGCCGGAGCCTGATCGCCGACGCCAGGGCGGGAAGCGCCTCGTCGGGCCGGCCCAGGAGCAGATGCGCCTTGCCCAGGTCCGCATGGGCCTTCGCGTTGCCGGGATCGACCGTCAGCAGGTAGCGGTTGTAGGAAAGCCCCGCCTGCAGCACCTTGCCCCGCATCGCGTCGTCCAGCAGCTTGACCTCGCCGGCGCGGTGGGGCAGCGCCTGGAACCAGAGCTCGGCCATCTCGTCGTCGGACTGCAGGCCGAAGCGGACGCGGCGCGGAGGCCGGCGGGGATTGCGCGGGTTGCCCTCGGAGTTGTCGTAGGTGAACTCCATCGTGACGACCGTCCCCTTGGGGAGGAAGACCGGATTCTTGTAAGCGTAGTCGCCCTGCCAGTTGAAGTCCCAGGCGTCGATGCGGAGCAGGCAGCGGGTCGATCCGTCGGGAAGCTTCGCCGTCCCCTCCAGGCGCCGCCCCAGGAAGTGCGCGTGGGGAAGGACGCGGAGCAGGTCGAGGTCGAGCGGCAGCGTGATCGAGTCCCTCACCACGACGGCCTTCTCCCCGGCGGGGAGGTCGATGTCGTAGGACCAGAGCCCGAACTTGACGGGCGTGCGGGCGGGCGGCTTGTCGGTGAAATAGAAGGCGGCCGAGGGCTGGAGCCGCTCCGGTTTTCCGGAGGGGCGCACGTGGACCTGCAGGACGAGGAAGCAGTCCTTCTCCAGCGTGGCACGTGAAGGCCCGGGAAGCCGGGGTCTGGATCCTGGAGATCGAGCCGCTCCGATTCGCGCGTCGGGTCGATGAAGAGGAACGCGTGATGGACCACCTTCGGATTCCCGGGCCGGAACTCGACGGCGCGGACGTGGCGGCGCGCGGCGACCGGGAGAGGCAGGACGAAGTTGCGGTAGACGTCCGCTCCCTCGGCCGGCACCGTCCAGGGTTCGGGCAGCGTCACGACGAGGTCGGGCGTCCCCAGCGACCCTCCGTCGCTCCAGGAGGGCGGCGCGGCGGAGCCGGACGCCGAGCCTTCCGCGGCCCCGGTCTCGACCCAGCGGAGGATCAGGGCGATCTGCTCCACGCCGAGCGATCGGTCGCCGATGAATTCGGCGCAGCCGGGATCCGGCATCCAGGGCGGCATGATCCGCTGCCGCACGAGGTCCGCGATCTGCCGCGCGCGCGGCTTCGCGTCCCCGTAGGCGACCAGGGGAAACGGCGCGGCGCCCCCCGCCTGGTGGCAGGGCGCGCAGCGCGCGTGGAGGATCGGCGCGACGTCGCGGTGGAAGGTCGGCGCCGGAGACCGGCCGATCCGCAGGATCGCGCCGGCCGCCGCCGCGACGAGGAGGACCGGGAGGACGGCCCGGGAGGCGCGCGCCATGCGCCCAGAATATCGGACCGTCCGGATGCTTGCAACGGTCCGCCCCGGCGATCATCATGGCGCCATGCGCTGCTTCGTCGCCCTCGCGCTGCCGACGTCCGTGAGGAAGCTCCTCGTCCAGGTCCAGGAGGCGCTGCGCCGCGCCGACGCCGACGTGAAGTGGGTGGAGGAGGAGAACCTCCACCTGTCGCTGAAGTTCCTGGGCGACGTCGACGACGAGGCGCTCGCGAAGCTCAAGGGCCTTCTCTCGGTGGAGGCGCTGCGCTGGCCGCGGATGGCGCTGACCTATGAGGGCATCGGAACCTTTCCCGAGCGGGGCACGCCGCGGGTGATCTGGGCGGGCTGCTCGGGCGATCTCGAAAAGGTCGCGGCGCTCGCCGGCGCGATCGAGCGGTCGGCGGAGCAGGTGGGCGTCCCGCGCGAGACGCATCCCTTCGTGGCGCACCTCACGATCGGCCGCGTGAAGTCGGACCGCAGCGTGAAGCGCCTGATGGCCGCGATCGAGAACCAGCGGCGCGTGCCGATCGGGAAGGACGAGGTCCGCGAGTTTGTGCTCTACCGCTCGACGCTGACGAACAAGGGTCCCGTCTACGAAGCGCTCGCCGCGTTCCCGCTTCAGGCGTGAACGAAGGGGGCGGACTGCTTGAGGTTGGTCTTGAGGTAGTTGTCGAGACCGATCCGGTGGTCGCGCGTGGCGTAGACCTCGCCGAAGGCGCGCGACTCGACCTCCAGGGCCGCGTCGATCGGCAGCTTCGCGCCGTCGAGGATCGCGCGGCGGAGGATCTCGTCGATCTTGCGCGAGAGGCCCTTCAGGTCCACCTCGGGGAGGACCGGGGGGACGCGGGGGTCGGGCAGCGGCGCGGGCTTGAGGGTGCGGGCGAGCTCCACGGCGCGCGAGACGACGTCGCCGTCGAGCTGCTCGGAGATGAGGCCGAGCTGGAGCGCCTCGACGCCGGAGAGGCTGCCGCCGGTGCGGAGGAGGCGCCAGGCGGTGGAGAAGTCGACGAGACGGGGGAGGCGCTGGGTGGCGCCGGCGCCGGGGATCAGGCCGAGGCGGACCTCGGGCTGTCCGAAGAGCGTCGGCTGCCCCATGCGGGCGATGCGGGCCGTGCAGGCGTAGGCGAGCTCGCTCCCGGCGCCGAGCGAGAGGCCGTTGAGCGCGGCGACCACGGGCTTGCCGAGCGTCTCGATGCGCCGGAGGATCCGGTTGCATTCCCAGGACGCGGCGCGGGCGGCCTCGGGCGACGCGAGCGAGGCGAGGATCGCCACGTCCGCGCCCGCCGCGAAGGCCTTGAGGCCGAAGCCCGTGAGGACCACGCCGCGGATCTTCGGATCGTCCCGGATCGCGGCGAGGTGGACGTCGAGCTCCCGGAAGACCTCGCGGGAAAGGGCGTTCATCGTCTTGGGGCGCCGGATCGTGAGGACCGCGACGTCGTCGCGGTTCTCCCGGATCACGGCGGTGATGGTCCAGGGGCCGAAGTCGCGCGGAATCTTGAAGCCCGGGTGGGATTTCGCGTAGGCCTCGATGACGCTGCGGACCCGGCGCGGCCCGAGCTCGTTCATCATGGCGAAGGGCGGCTTGAGGGCGAGGCCCAGCTCGATGCCGATCTCCAGGTCGGCGATGTCCACGATGCCGCTCTCGAGCGCCTCGCAGGCCAGGCCGAAGTAGGCCCCGAGGAGCATCCAGGAGACCTCCTCGTACATCAGGTTGGAGTAGCTCACGGTCTCGCCCTTGTCGGCGGTCCGCCAGGGCGCGCCGCTCGCGGCCTTCTCCTCGAGGGAGCGGGGCGAGTGGAACCAGGGCATGATGCGCTCATGGTAGACGGCGAGGCTCTCGCGCGTGATCAGGTTGCCGCCGGCGAGGTTGACGACGGTGAAGGGGCCGGCGGTGGAGCCGAAGGCGCGGCAGGCGATGGCGTCGATGATCGCGGGCGAGAGGCCCTTCTCCTCGATGAGCATCGCCGCGAGGAAGAGGCCCTCGAAGATCGGGTTCACCGCGTAGCCGTAGCGGTTCTTGACGCGGATAGGGACCTTGCCCATCGCCTCGTAGAAGCGGCAGCACCAGTCGGTCATCGTCGACTTCGAGCCCGCGACGATCTCGATGAGCGGGTTGCGCTCGGCGGGGAAGAAGAAGTGGTGGACGACCGCCCGCTCGGGGCGCTTGAGCCGCTCGAAGATGCGGTCGGGCTCGAGGTGCGAGGAGGTGGACGCGAGGATCGCCTGCGGCGGCACGATGCGCTCCATCCGCTCGAAGACGCCCTGCTTGACCGCGAGGTCCTCCGTCACGGCCTCGACCACGAAGTCGCAGCCGGTGAGGAGCGAGGGGTCGAGCGAGAAGGTCATGCCGCGCTGGATGGAGTCGACCTCGAGGGGGCGGAAGATGCCGCTGTCGCCCCCGCGGCGGAGCTTCTGGGTGATGCGCTCGCGGCCGGCGTCGAGCGCCTCCTGGTCGATGTCGTGGACGAGGATCGTCACGCCGTGGCGGTTGAGGACGCGGGCGAAATAGAGGGCGACGTCGGGTCCGATGTTGCCCGAGCCGACGACGGCGACCCGGCTGGTCGTGCGACCGGCGAGCGTGAACCCCATGATGCGGCCGCGCGGCGGCCTCCTCCTGCCCTCTCGCGAACCCCGGTGAACGCGGGACTACGCCCAGTCGGAACGTCCGAGGCTCATGAGGAACTCGGCGTTGGACTTGGTCTTCTTGATCCGGTCCAGCAGGGTCTCCATGGCCTCGATCAGCTTCATGTCGGCGAGCACCTTGCGGAGCATCCAGACGCGCGTGATCTCGTCATTGTGGAGCAGCAGCTCCTCGCGGCGCGTGCCCGAGCGG
>JACQFK010000502.1 GCA_016200125.1 Planctomycetota bacterium | reverse complement strand
GCGCCCAGCATCGTCCGCATCTCCTCGCGCGCCAGCCCCTCCGGATCGGCCGCCTCGCCCTTCACGAAGCAGCGGACCAGGAAGCGGTCCTCGGGCGACCGCCCTTCGAACTTGTTCGTCGTCCACGAGCAGGCCAGGATCTTCCGGTTCTCCGCGCGCGGGATCACGAAGCCGGTCCCCTGGAAATCTCCGAACTTCGCATAGCAGAGCGAGATCGTCGACGTCGTCACGTACCTCACCTCGGGGGCCTCGGGCCAGAGCTTCTTCGCCGCGTAGGCCGGCACCGCCAGGATGACGTGGTCGGTCTCGACGAGATCTCCGCCGATCCGCACGGATCCGGGCTTGATCTCCAGGACTTCGCCGCTTACGAACTTGACACCGGACATCGAGGCCAGCAGCTTCTCCACGAGCTCCGACAAGCCGCCGCGCAGCGTCAGGAAGGGGCTCAGGTTCCCCGAAGGCGGGAGCTTCCGCAGCGCCTTGATCAGGCTGCGATGATCGCGTTCCATGTCCGCGAAGCGCGGAAACGTCGACCGAAGCGACAGCTCGTCGGCGGACGCGACATAGATGCCAGCCATGATCGGCTCGGCCAGCTTCTCCAGCGCCTCCCGCCCCAGCCTGCGGCGGACGAAGGATCCGATGGATTCGTCCTCCTGCTCGCGGCCGCGCGGCAGGATGAGATCCAGGCCCATGCGGAGCTTGCCCCAGGTCGAGATCAGGTCGCTCTTCAGGAAGGGCCCTATTTTGGTCGGCACCGTGAGGAAGAGGCCCTCCGGCATCTCGTGCAGCCGTCCCTCGGACCAGACCTGAACTTTGCGCGAACGGGTCGGAATGAGCCGGTCGGCGAGTCCAAGCTCCTCGCAAAGCTCCTTGGCCGCGGGCTTCTGGACAATGAACGAGTCGGGGCCGCCTTCGATCAAGAGGTCGCCGTGGCGCTCGGTGCGGATGACGCCGCCGAGCTTGTCCTTCTCGACCAGGGTGACCGCGGCGCCGCCCTTGTGAAGCTCGTAGGCGGCCGCCAGCCCCGCGATCCCGCCGCCCACCACGACGACCCGCGTCACAGGACCTTCCCCGCCGCGGACGCCAGCGCGTCGATGAGCAGCGGATCGTCGTTCGGCATCGGCAGACGCTCCCAGCCGAGCCCGAGCGCCTCGGCCTGCCGGCGATGGAGGATGTCGAGGTCGTAGAGCACCTCGACGTGGTCGCAGATGAAGCCCAGGGCCGCGACGCTGATCCGGTTTTTCAGCGTCTTCAGCACCTCGGGCACTTCGGGGCCAAGCCAGGGGATCGGCGACGGGCTCTTCGACTGGTAGGCGAAGGCGTGCGGGCCCGTCGCGATCGCCTTGACCATTTCCGCGAGCTGGGTCGGGTAAGGCTCGGCTCCCTCGGACGGGATCGAATGCGCCGTGTAGAGGACGAACTCCTTCCCCTTCGTCGCCCGCCTCCAGTACTCGAGGAGCGCCGGCTCGAGGTGCCAGCTCTTCACGTTGACGCAGGCGATGCCGGTCCTCTCGAGCTCGGCATGATAGGCGCCGACGCTGATCCGGGAATACTGCGGCGCGAGCGGGAGGCCGATCAGCCGGTCGACGCCGTCCTTCCGCGCCTGCTCGACGACGTCCTTGATGTACGGCGTCCAGTGGCGCATCCCTACAAAGACCGGCAGCCCCAGCTTCTTCTGGAGCGCGCGGCCCTGGGCAAGGCTGATCTCGAGCAGCGGCGAGCGGCCGCCGATCTGCCGGTAGCGGTCCTGGAATTCGGCGATGATCTCGGGAGTCGGTGGCCGGCGCGTCAGCACGTGCCGGAGATAGTCGCCCATCTGATCCACGGTGTCAGGGGAACCGTGAGCCATGAGGAGAACGCCCGACTTCATCGCTTCGTTCTCGAGTGCACGTGATCGATAACCGCTTCGACGTGCTCCATCGGCGTCTCGGGCAGGATGCCATGGCCGAGATTGAAGATGTGGCCGGGACGGCGCGCGGCGCGGCGCAGGACGTCGTCGACGTGGGTCAGCAGCTGGTCGGGCGGACCTACGAGCAGCGTCGGATCCAAGTTGCCCTGGACGGCGACGTCGCCCAGCCGCGCCCAGGCCTCGTCGAGCGGGATCCGGAAGTCGACGCCGATGCAGTCGCCGCCGGCGTCGCGAATCAGCTCGAGGAGATGGGAGGTCTGCGTCCCGAAGTGGATCGCGGGACCGCGGAGCGATGCGAAGATCTTCTTCGTCCAGGGCATCACGTGCTCGCGGTACTCGTCGGCCGACAGGTTGCCGACCCAGCTGTCGAAAAGCTGGACGAGGTCGGCGCCCGCAGCCTCCTGCGCCCGGAGATGGGCAGAGACCGCGGCGGCGAGCTTCTCCATCAGCTTCGGCCACAGCGGCGTCCCCATGAGCGCGCGGGTCCTGGCGTAGTCCTTCGACGGGCCGCCCTCGACCAGGTAGCTCGCGAGGGTGAACGGCGCGCCCGCGAAGCCGATGAGCGGGACCTTGAGCTCTCGCTTCACGATGCGGATCGCGTTGAGCACAGAGGGCAGGTCGCGCTCGGGCTCGACGGGCTTGAGCGCCGCGACGTCGGCCTCCGTGGCGACCGGGTTCTGGATCGCGGGGCCTTCGTTCTTCACGAACTCGACCTGGATGCCCATCGGCTCGGTGAGCAGGAGGATGTCGCTGAAGATGATCGCCGCGTCGAGCCCCGGGAACTTGCGGATGGGCTGCATCGTGACTTCGGCGGCGAGCTCGGCCGTGCGGCAGATGTCGAGGATCGAATGCTTGAGGCGCAGCGCGCGGTACTCAGGCATGTAGCGCCCGGCCTGGCGCATGAACCAGACCGGCGTGCAGTCCACCGGCTCCTTGCGGATCGCCTTGAGCAGTCTCATCGAAGTAGATTTCGGACGTAGTCCTTGAATCCCTTCATGTCGTCGGGCGGATTTTCCCCGACGATCGCCGCGCCCTCCTCGGGGGCGGGACGGAGCCCGTGGCTCCCCTTGACGAGCGACGCGTCGAGGGGGATGACGTCCATGCGGTAGCGGAACCCGAGCTTCTTCTGGAGCAGGCGGGTCGCGGCCCGCGCCGGCGAGGTCAGGAACAGCTCGCAGGGATCGTAGCCGGGCTTGCGGTGGATGTCGACGGTGCGGGCGAAGTCGGGCGCGCGGCGCTCGTCGAGCCAGTACGGGTAGGCGAACCAGGCGTCGGGCTTCGCGAGCGCCACGAGCTCGCCGGAGCGGGGATGGTCGAGCTCGATCTCCTTCGGATCGACGACGCGGTCCACTCCCTCGAGCGACTCGACGGTCTTGCGGACGATGTCGTGGGGGACGCCGCGCACATAGAGATGGGCGATCTGGTGGTCGGCGACCGCGAAGGCGCGCGACTCGAAGGTATCGAGCACTTCGCCGTAGGGGCCGTCGCGGACGGCCAGCCAGCCCATCTTGCGCAGCGTCTGGTTGACGTAGACGGGCCGGGCGACGGGCACCAGCCCGTATTCCGAGACGACGACGACCTTCGCGCCTATCTCGTTCGCGGCGTCGATGACGAGGCCGGCGCAGGCGTCCACTTCCGCGACCTGCGCGGGGTTGCCGGGGCCGACGCGCTGGTAGTCGTAGTCGAGATGCGGAAGATAGACGAGGGTCAGGTCGGGCTTGTTCTGCCGCAGGACCAGGGCCGACGCGCGGGCGATCCAGTCGCTGGACGGAAGCCCGGCCTTGGGACCCCAGAACGAGGGGAACGGAAAGGGCCCGAGCCGCTCCTCGAGCTTGCAGCCCGTCTTGTCGATGACGCCAAACTGCTTGGAGCCGTCGCTGCCGTAATGCGGTTTCGGGGTCGCGTACCACTCGACGGCCGCGCCCTGGTTGAACCACCAGAACATCTGGGCGGTCTTGACCCCCGCGGTGAGCAGTTCCCCCTGGATGAGCGCGTTGGACTGCTGCCAGAGCCGCACTTCCCCGGTGTCGCGGAAGAGCCAGCCGTTGCCGACGATGCCGTGCTTCGAAGGCGCCATCCCGGTAAGCATTGTCGCCTGGGCCGTGCAGGTGACCGCGGGAATGGGACTGCGCCAGGGGCGGGCCTTGCCGAGCGCGGAGATCCGGGGGGCATGGGCCGCGAGTTTGGGCGTGAGCCCCACGACATTGATCACACAGACCTTGGCCATTGGCCAGAGTATATCAAGTGGCACGCGGGGACTGCCGATATCCCCTATGCTGGGAATGGGGGGAACGGATGAAGAACGCGGGAGTCTTCCTGGGCGGGCTGGGATCGGTGCTCGCCTGCAACCTGATGCTCATCGGCGTCTGCTCGTCGGCGCCTACGGATCCGCCGCCCGCGCCCGCCGCTCCCCCGCCCCCTCCCCCGCTCGCGGCCGTCGTGAAGTTCATCCCCGAGCCGGTGGTCGAAAGACCGTCGGATCCGATGCCGATGGGCTTGTTCATGTGGGGCTGCGGCGGCCACCTGATGCTCGACCCGGAAGGCGCGCTTCCCCTGCCCGTCTGCCTGCCGATTCGCTGACCTACCGCAAGTACTGGCCGAGGTCCCGCGCGGCCTGCGGCGGGACCTTGTCGGCCTCCAGGCCCCCTTCCGCCAGCCGGAACGCGACCGCGAGCGGGAACTTCCCCTTCGGCGTGCCCGCCGTGTTCGTGTAGGTGCCCGCGCCCCAGAAGAGTCCCTTTGAAACCACGTCGAAGCGCGTCAGCTTTCCGTCCTTCGCTTCAACGAAGCCGAGCAACTCGGTCTCATAGCCCCGCCGGCCGTCGGGCGTCTCGAGCTGAACCGACCCGGTCAGCTTGCCGTCCTTGAGCCCCATCTCCAGCTTCTTCACCTGGTCGGCTCGCCACAGGTTGGGCTCGCCGCGCGTGAAGTCGTTCAGGTGATAGAGCGCGATCCGGCGCTTGAGGCTTTCGGGAAGCTCGCCGCGCGAAAGCTGCTCCGCCTCCCCTTTCCGGATCCAGAGATGGTCCTCGCCGAGGGAGGCCTGGAACATCTGCGCGGTCTTGTTCCCGGTCTCTTCCTGGCCGCCGATGACCTTCCCGTAGACGTTGACGATCACGGTGCCGTCCGGGAGCGTCCGGTCAAGGCCGCCGGCCGTCCGCGCGGTGTCGATAGGAGTCGCGCCCCCGCCCGGAACCGCCTCGATCGCCTTCTGCAGCAGCCGCTGGATCCGCTCGACGCTGCGGTTGTTGTTGAAGCCGATGAGCTTCCCTTCCGGCGTGAAAGCGTAGCGCCCCTGGGTGGAGGAGTTGAAGTTCGTCCGGGCGACGTCCTGGCTCACGACCTTGCGGTAGAACTCGCCCTCGCCGTCCTGCTTGCGGTTCATGTACCAGGCGTCGACCGCGACCGGAATGACCTTGGTCTTCAGGATCTCCACGATCTGCGGGTCGCTGAAGATCGACGCACGGTCGAGCACGCCGTTGTTTCAGGTGCAGCCGAGGGGATGGCCGTCCATCGACCACATGAAGAGGGGCTTCTGCTCCTTGATCGCGAGGGCCTGGGCCTCGGCGAGGGAGACCTTCCAGGGGATCGAGCGCCAGAGGTCATCCTTCGAGGGGCGGAGATCCTGGTGGAGCTTCTGGAACTCCTCCACCGACAGCCCGTCGGCCAGGAGCAGGAGGGCGACGGCGAGTTTCAACACCGTCTACTAGTACGCCTCCCGGAATCAATCCGTGAACGCGACCGTGACTTCCTGCTCCTTGCCGCCCCGCTGGATGAGGACCTTCGTCTCCTTGGGCGCGGACTGGATCGCCTGGCCCAGCATGATCGTGTCGCCGATCTGCTGGCCGTTCAGCTTGAGGAGCTTGTCGCCCGGCTTCAGGCCCGCCTTGTCGGCCGGGCCGTCCTTGACGACGTCGGTGATCTGAAGGTCGTTGTCGAGCTGGACGCCCAGCATCCGCCGCTTCCCCTGCGGCGCCGTGAGGTTCGCGCGGGGGACCGGCTCCGCGAGGTCGGCGATCCGGAGCGCGCCGATCGCCACGACCATCGACGTGTGGCGCTGGTACTCGGGGATCGCCTTGTCGAAGGTATCGTTCTGCGTATGATGGCCGAAGCCGTACTTCGCCCGGCCCGCCTGCAGCCAGAAGAAGCCGGGCACGCCGACCGCGAGGTAGGAGTCGTGGTCGCTCCCGATCCCGCGCGGCAGCCCCGGCACCTTGCGGAGGACGAAGCCCATGGAATCGTCGAGGTGCAGCAGCGGCTCCAGCGCCTTCTCGAAGATCGGCAGCATCGCCTCGGTCGCGTTGAGGCCCGAGGCGTAGTTGGTCCCGCCGTCGTGGACGATCACCGCGGAGATCTTCGCGTTCTCCTCGGGATGCGCCTTGATATAGGCGCGCGAGCCGAGCAGCCCCTGCTCTTCGCCGCTCCAGAGCATGAAGCGGATCGTCCGCTTCGGCTTGGCGCCGACCTTGGTGAGCAGCCGCGCGGCCTCCAGTGTCGTTGAGACGCCGGTGCCGTTGTCGGTCGTGCCCGTCGCGCCGTCCCAGGAGTCGAGGTGGCCGCCGACGATCACGTACTCGTCGGGCTTCTCGGTCCCGGGGAGTTCGGCGATCACGTTGTAGACCTTGATCGGACCCTGCTTGAACTCGACCTTGATGTCGATCGTCAGCTTGACCTCCTTGCCGGCCTTCAGGAGGTCGACGATCTTCTTGTGGTGGCTGCCGAGCATCGTGACGGTGACCCGGGTGGGAAGCTTGTCCCACTCGATTCGCGAGCTGCCGCCGGTGTGGATCAGTTCGCCGCCCTCGGTGCGGATCACGCCGGCCGCCCCGGCGTCGTCGTAGGCGACGCGGTACTTCTCCGGTCCCCGGGACGAGGAGATGATCCACGCGCCCTTGAGCTTCTCTTTGACGGCCGCAAGCTCCTCGTCGGTGGTCGGCGCAAGGACGGCGGCGCCCGTCACCGGTCCTTCCGTGCCGGCCGACCAGGCGTTGAATCCGATCAGCAGGTCCATGGCTTCGGGTTCGGTCATCTTCGCGGACCAGGGGCCGCGGTCGAAGCCGACGGGGAATGTGCCCCACTCCTCGAGACGGGCCTTGAGGCCCATCTTCTCGAACTCGCCGCGGGTCCACTCGCAGGCCCGGGTCAGACGGGTCGAGCTGGTGAGCCGGGGGCCGATCTTGTTGACGAGATGGTCGAGGTATTCCATGACGCGGCTGCTGGAGCGCTCCTCCTTGACGATCGCTTCGACGACCGGGTCGGTCTGCGGCAGGCACAGCAGGAGCAGCAGGAAGGCTCTCATGATCATGTGGAAATCCTCGCTGATCAGACACCGGGCGACGCTATGATTGGTACGCCATGGAAGACCGCGCGGGGGTCCTGCCCGCGACCGAGGAGGACTTCGAGCTGTTCGGCTCCCTCCGGGGCCGCCGCCATCCCGAGGGCACTTTCATCGGCGACGGCGACAAGGTCGTGCGGCGGATGCTGAAAACCACCCGCGTGGAGCGCATCCTCTGCACGCCCGACTGGATCGAGAAGCTGCCGATCCCCCCGGGCATCGACGTGCGCGTGGCGCCCATCGCCCGGCTGATCTCGATCGTCGGCTTCCGGTTGCACCAAGGACTGATGGCGCTCGGGGCGATCCCGCCGGAGAAGCCGATGTCCGGGTCCTTTCATCTCGCTCTGGACGGCCTGGCGAACGCGGAGAATGTGGGGGCGATCCTGCGCTCCTGCGCGGCCTTCGGGGTCGACGGGGTCATTCTGGGGCCCGGGACGGCGTCTCCCTGGCTGAGGCGGGCCGTGCGGGTGTCGCTGGGGGCGCCGCTGGTCGTTCCGGTCCACAGTTCGTCGGATCTGGCGGCCACCCTGAGTTCCCTGAACGCCTGGGCGGCCCACATCCACGGCAGCCGGCGGGACTACCGTGAGGTGGACTACCGGAAGGACGTCTGCCTGGTGCTGGGGAGCGAGCCGACCGGGGTATCGGACGACGTGTTGAAGGCCTGCAAGGGGGTGATCTACATCCCCATGGCGACCGAGTGGGACTGCCTCAACGTGGCCGCCAGCGCGGCCGTCCTGCTCTCCGAAGTCCGCCGCCAGCGAAGCTGACCTTGCAACGAAACAAACGGTTTGTTTCGTTGCACGCCTACTTGATGAAACCTTCCTTCTTGGCGCGGGCGATCGTCTCCTCGGGATGGGCCAGGAACTCCTTCTTGCAGGAGTTGCAGCATAGATTGTAGGTCACGCCCTTGTACTCCACCGTGCTCGCCGGCGTGCCGCCGGTCACGACGCACTTGGCGCTCTCGGCCCGCACGAAGGGGACGCCCTGCTTGGTCGAGGCGAAGCTCAGGTGCGGCGCCCAGTTGTTCTTGCCCGCCTCCTTGCGCTCCACGCTCATCAGGATCCGGTTGTCGCGCAGCAAGTTGAACGTGACTCGCTCCTGGGCCGCCTTCGCCTCCACCACCTCTTCCATCGCGAGCTCTTTGCCGTTGAGCTTGCCCTCGAACGACGCCTTCTGATCGTTCCCGCGGACGATCTCCAGACGATAGACCTTCTTCTTCAGGTCGTAGCTCAGGACGCCG
>JACQFK010000525.1 GCA_016200125.1 Planctomycetota bacterium | reverse complement strand
CAGGAACACCCGCCGCGGGGCGACGGGGTCGACCAGGAGGAGGTCTTTCGACGCCAGCTCCGCCGGCGACGGATCGTACACCTTGATGCGGGGATGGAAGGCCTCCGCCGAGCGGAAGTACTCGGTCGCCGTGCAGGAGCCGTCGACGAGATGGAGGCGGACCCCGCTGCTGTCCACCGCCATCGCCACGTGGCCCAGCAGCGTCCTCGCGTCGCCCTTCATCTGATCGAGCCCTTCCAGGACCGCGACGACGTCGCGTCCCTCCAGGCGCGCCCTCGAGAGGAACCGGAGGAGCCTGGACTGCAGTTCGGTGGCGGTGCGGCCGGTGGCCTCGATCAGGACCGGGCGTTCGACCATGAAATCCCAGGCCGGCCGACGCCGGGGAAGGCGGACGGCCTGGGCCGGGCCCGGCCGCCGGCGATCGATCAGGCCGCGGAGGAGCGTGCGAAGCTCGTCCACGTCCCAGGGCTTGGGAATGAAGTGCTGGACGAGCCGGGCCTCGCCCTTTACCCGTTCGGGGACATCCGGATGTCCGGACACGATCAGGCGCGCGGTCGCGGGCCAGCGGCCTTCCACGATCTTCAGAAACGCCATTCCCGAGATTCGCGGCATCAGCTCGTCGGCGATGATCACGTCGACGGTCGACCGGCACATTCGCGCCAGCGCTTCGTTCGGATTGTGGGTGGTCACCACCTCATAGGGCTCGCGTCCCAGGAGGCGGCGGAGCGATCCGAGCACGGCCGGATCGTCGTCCAGGCAGAGCACCACGGGGCGGCGGTTTCTCCCCGCCAGGGTTTTCAGCGCAGCATTTGAAGCGTTCATGGCATCCCTCCCTGAAGATCCCGCGTTCTCACTCGAGTCTCTCGAAGGGGCCGCTCGCGGTCTGAGGGGAAGCGAGGCCGCACACCGTTCCGGTCCGACTCCGCCTGCCGCGAAGGGGATGAAACGGGAGCCCGCGAGGCCAGGGGGGCCATCCGATGCAGGGGCCGCACGCCCATACAGCCGTGCCGGCCGGGGGATGCCTGACCCTGATTGTACCGCCTTTCAGCGGTGGATCAAGGGGAACCTCAGCGCGCCGGCGGCAGATCGGCGGGCGGCGTGCGCGGCCCGTCGGGAAGGGCGAGCGTGCTCTTGAGCGGGTTCGAGGGCTTGAGGTCGCCGCCCGTCGCCAGCGTGAAGGCGCCGTCCACCACCGCGGCGTCGATCGTCTCGAGCGGCGTGGCGTCGGCCGTGAATCGGCCCTTCAGGATCGGCGACCACTCGCCTTTCGTCCCGCGCACCCAGCCGTCCGAGTAGCGGGCCCGGCGGCGCTCGCCGGCGCTCTTCCCGTCGCGCCGGAAATCCTCGACGAACGAGTACAGCCCCTTCAGCGGCGCGCCCTTCGTGATCGCGCGGAACGTCGCGAGGTGCGTCCATTCCGGCGCGTCCCCCCGCCGGAAGTAGGCCGAGTAGGAGGTCTTTTCGCCCTCGACCGCCGCCCGCACCAGGAAGCGGCAGGTCTCGCCGGTCTTCCAGGCGACCGGGAACTTGCACTGCGCGCCGGTCCCCTCGCCGCCGAAGCGGCCGATCTTCGCGTCGGCGTGCTGGTGGAGAACTTCCACGCGCTTCTCGGCGGGCACCGCCTTCGCATCATCGCCCTTGGAGGGATCCCACACCGAGAACAGCGCGATCTTGTCGCCCTTTGCGAGTTCCTGGATCCCGAAGTAGCCGGTGTTCCAGCCGCAGGCCATGAAGTAGCTGCCGGGCGTGGATTCCTCCACCGTCATGGCGAGGTGGAAGTCGGTCGCTTCGGGCGCCGTCCAGCCCAGGTGCACCGAACGGGCCGCCTTCGGATCCTGCGCGGCCGCCAGCAATACCAGCAGCGAGAGAGCTCTCATCTCCCCTTTATACGGGATCCGCGCGCCTTCGCTGGAATTTCCGGCCCCGCTGCCCGGATTCGACGCGGGCGCGGCATTCCTCTTGAGAGAAGGCGATGAGACTCCCCGCGACACGGACCTGCATCACGGCGCTCCTGGCGCTGGGCCTGGTTCCGCCCTGGGCGGCGCGAAGCCAGGGGCAGGAATCTGCGGAAAGCCCGAGACAGGATCAGATCGAATTCTTCGAAAAGAAGATCCGGCCCCTGCTGGTCGAGCGCTGCTACAAGTGCCACAGCATCGGGGCGGAGGCCGCCAAGGGCGGGCTGCTGCTCGACTCGCGGGAGGGACTCCTGAAGGGAGGAGACTCGGGCCCGAGCGTGGTTCCGGGCGATCCCGGAAAGAGTCCCCTCATCCGGGCCGTCCGCTACGTCGATGCGGAGCTTCAGATGCCCCCCAAGGGCAGGCTCAGCCCGGAGCAGGTCGCCGATTTTGAAGCCTGGGTGAGCATGGGCGCTCCGGATCCCCGCGTCCGGGCCGCGAGTCCGACGCGTCCGGCCCGCAGGATCGACTTCTCGAAGGCCCGGGAGTTCTGGTCCTTCCGCGCCCTGGGCCGTCCGGCGCCGCCGGAAGTCTCCGACCGCGAGTGGCCCCGCCGCTCCCTCGACCGTTTCATCCTGGCGAGGATGGAGGAGAAGGGGCTTCGGCCCGCCCCGGATGCGGACAAACGGACGCTGATCCGCCGCGCCACCTTCGATCTTCTCGGACTTCCGCCGACCCCGGAAGAGGTTGAAGTCTTCCTCAGGGATGAATCGCCCGAGGCGTTCGACCGGGTCATCGACCGTCTCCTCGCCTCGCCTCACTACGGCGAACGCTGGGGACGCCACTGGCTCGACGTCGTGCGTTATGCGGACACCGCGGGGGACAACTCGGATTACCCGGTGCCCCAGGCCTCCAAGTACCGGGACTACGTCATTGCGTCCTTCAATCGCGACACGCCCTACGACGCGTTTCTCCGGGAACAGATCGCCGGAGACCTGCTTCCGTTCCGGAGCGAGGAGGAACGGCGCGACCCCATCGTGGCGACCGGCTTCCTCGCCGT
>JACQFK010000524.1 GCA_016200125.1 Planctomycetota bacterium | reverse complement strand
TCCAGTAGCTTCACGCACTTCGGCCTGACGGACTCCCTTTTCACAAGAAATTCCTGGGATTCGGGTCGAGTAGCGCACCAATCCCCTGACCTCTCGCTGCTGGAGCGTAACTCAACCCCAATAGTCCGACACGCTCCTAGGCCGGGCTCACATCCCGGCTTCGGCCATCGCCTGGATGCGCGCCCGCTCGGCCTTCGACTCGGTAATGGCGTGCTCGAGGGCCTCGTCGGCCAGCTGGGTCATGTCGGCCGCGGCGCTCTTCAGGTCGGCGTGCTCGACCGCGCGCGAGATGACTTCCGCCTTCGTGGCCCCCTTCTTCTTGCCGAGGAAGGGTTTCACGATCAGGTAGATCACGTCGCGGAGCTTCATGTGGCGGGTGAAGCGTTGCAGGAGCTTGAAGGTCTGAATCGGGAACCGCGTGAACTTGTAGAGGATGAGCTTCCGCATCTCCTCGGAGCGGATCCGGTGGACCTCCTCGCCGGGCAGGCAGGTCGGGTCGATCGATGTGCACTTGAAGTACTTGTACCAGTCCTGCGCGTCGCTCACGAGGCCGCGCTTGACGTACTCCTGCCAGAGCGGCGTGCCGCGGTAGACGCACATCCGGTTGAAGCCGAAGCTGTCGATCCGGATCTTCGAGGCGAACTTGAAGGTCGCCCTCAGATCCTCTTCCTTCTCGTCCTGGATGCCCACGACGAAGAACCCGTGGACGATCTCGATCCCGGCGTTCTTGGCGTTGGTGACGGCGCTTTCGATGTCCTGGAGCGTCTGCTCCTTCTTGAGCCGGTCGAGGATCTTCTGGCTGCCGCTCTCGATGCCGAACATGATCGTCCGGCAGCCGGACTTGGCGAGCTTCGGGAAGAGGTGCTGCGCCACGGAATCGACGCGCCCCTCCAGCCCGTACTTGATCCGGTTCTTCTGCGCCATGAGGCCGTCGCAGATCGCCTCGATGCGCTTGGGCTGGAGCAGGAAGTGGTCGTCGACGAAATACACGGAGCCGTAGCCCTGGTCGGTCAGGTGCTTGAACTCGTCGATCACGTGCTGCGGGCTGCGCGAGCGCCACTTCCCCTCGTTGAAGATCGGGATGTCGCAGAAGACGCAGGGCCAGGGGCAGCCGCGCGAGGTCTGCATCGTGGTGAAGCGGTCGAGCGACAGCACCGCGGGCACGTCCAGGGGCATCGACTCCACGAAGTCCAGCCCGATGCTCTCGCGGTCGGGGAAGCACCACTTGTCGAGGTTACGCTCCAGCACGCGGTTGGCGTTGTGCTGGACCTTCCCGTCCTTCTGCCAGGTGACGCCCGCGACGGTAGCGGGGTCCTCGAGGCGCTCCAGGAGATCGAGAAGCAGCTGCTCGCCGTCGCCGCGGCAGACGAAATCGACCTCCGGAACCTGCATCTTCACCAGCTGCGCGTTGAGCGAGGCGAAGACGCCGCCGAAGGCGATCTTCACCTTCGAATCGGCCGCGCGGATCTGCCGCGCCAGGATCTTGGCGTAGGGATAGCTCGTCGTCGACAGGAAGCTCAGGCCGATGAGGTCCGGCTTGTGGTGGAGCACATCCTTGAGGATGACGTCGTTCGGGGTCTCGGGGTTGGCCTGGTCGTACATCGTGACTTCATGGCCCGCCCGCTTGAGCACGGACGAGAGCGACATGATGCCGATGGGCGGGAAGCCCATGATCTGGATCTTCCCGTTCTTCGCCCGCTTGGTCCCCGGAATGGCATAGAACTGGGGATCGCGGACGTGAACGAGAAAGACCTTCATGCAGCTCATCCCAAAACCGGATACGGGGAGGATTGTACCGCCTTTGAATCATCGGCGAAATGGATATTTCGGGAGGAGGAGAAACGGCGGCTTACTTGCCGAGCGCGTACAGGGCCCGGATCTCGTCAGCCGAGAGGGCCCGGCTGTAGATCCGCACGTCGTCGACCGCCCCGTTCAGGCCCGTGTGGGCCATCGCCTGCCCGATCCCCAGCGCCCCGGCCCCTCCGAAGGAACGCCCCGGTCGCTTGGACTCGGCGTCGAGCTCGCCGTTGTAGAAGACGCGGACGTTGTCGGACTCGATCGTCACCGCCAGGTGGATCCATTTGCCCTGCTCAATGAGCTTCTGGCCGAAGACGTTGATGTCGGCGCCGCCGTACTGCTGGTACATGTACTTCCGCGTGCCGGCCTCGAGCCAGATTCCGAAGTTCCGCTGCGCGGCCGTGCCGCGGCCCAGGATGCACACCCAGTCGCCCGACTCGGCCGTCCGCTTCACCCAGATGGACAGGGTCAGGTCGCCGGTGAGCCGGAGGTCCTCGGCGTCGGCCACCTCCACGCCCGACTTGTCCCCCGTGCCCTGCAACCCCCCGCCGATCTTCCCCTCCACCCATTGCACGCTGCCGACGACCTTCCCCGGGTGATTCTTGCCGGAGAGATCCACCACCTGGTTGCCGCCGCCCTCTTCGAAGGCCCACCAGCCCACGAGGTCCGGATCGATCGGCACGGGCGGATCATCCAGACCGCGCGCCTTGTCGAGCTCCTTGATCTCCGGCTCCGTCGGCGGCGCCTTGCGCGTCGAGGACAGGATCGCGCCTCCGATGGAGAAGCCCGCCTGGTTGGTCATGAACACCAGCTTCTTGGCGCCCGGGCCCGCATACTTCGGGAGCGTGATCTCCACCCACTCCCAGCGCGCCGCCGTCTTCGGGAAGACCTTGACGCCCTTGGGCCGGTGGTCGTCGTGCAGCTTCTTGAGGTTCCGGATCCCATGCTTCACCTGCACGGCGAAATTGGAACCCGGATCGACCGTGATCTTCTTCTTCGTCTTCGGGTCGACGTCCGTCAGCTCGCTGCCCTGGAGGTAGAAGGCGAAGGTCTCCTCGCAGCAGGCGCCCACCTGGATCCAACAGCGGTAGGTCAGGCCCGGGAGGACGGCGAATTCGATCTCGGCGAGGTTCTGGAGGGTGTCGCGGTCGTCGCTGTCCTTGGTTGACTCCAGCTTCCCGCTCTTGGCCAGCCGGAACGTGCCGTCGATGCGGAACTCCGCGGGCGCGAAGTAGTACTCCCGACCCGCCTCGCTGCGGCGGAAGATCCGCTCCGAGTACATCTTCACCAGGGCCGTCGACGTGCAGTCGGTCCGCAGCGTCTTGTAGTTCTCCACCGCGGCCGCCCGGGTCTCCATCGAGCGGTAGCCCTTCTCCGCCGAGGCGTAGAGCTCGCGCGCGTTGCGTTCGGCGGGATCCGGCTTGGGGAGCTTCGCGCGCGCCCCCTCGGCCCAGGTCCACCACTTCGGCGACACGCCGGTCTGGAAGGCGCGCGCCGCCTCCGCCTCGCCCTCGAGCAGGCAGAGGGCCGTGCAGCCGGCGGGGTCGAACTTCCCCCGCTGCGCGATCTCCGCCAGCGTCGCGGCCGTGACGTCGGTCCACTCGATGAACGTGGAACCCTTCCCTTCGCGGATCTCGACGCGTTCGGCGTCGGTCTGCAGGATCAGCCCGCCGGCCCGCTTCGCCTCCCCCTTCGCATCGCGGTAGCCGATCGACAGGCCGCCGCCGCGGGGCTTCTGCCGGAGGACGTCCAGCGACTCCTTGCAGACCAGGGCGGCCTTCTTGAACAGCGAGAGGTCCTCCTCCGCTTCGAGCTTCAGGTCGGCGTCCTTGATCGAGGCCGCCGCGCGCTCCAGATCCGAGACGGCGCCCCCGTAGTCCCGCGCCGCGGCCCGGGCGGCCGCCGCGTCCCACCTCCCGGCGTAGTTCCGGCCCTCCTCGCTCAGGGGCTTCGCCGCGGGCCTGGCGCCGGGCGGGACGGCGGGCTTCTCCTCGGTCTTCTTCGCCTCCTCCCCCTCCGACATCCGCTTTCCGAGCACGAAGAGCTCCGAGGCCCGCTTCTCCGCCGCCAGCCGCCACTCCGCCAGGTCGTGGGTAGGCTTGAGTTCCTCGATCTTGCGGACCGCCTCGAAATACTGCTTGGCCTCCAGCAAGCCCTTGATCTGCTCCTCGAGCTCGGCCATCCAGCCGGCGACCTTCTCCAGGATCGCCGCCTTCACGACCGCGCCCTCGCGCTTCGCCTCTCCGGCAACTTCGGTCCCCTCCCATTTCCACGTGAGATCGCTGTACTCGCGCAGCTGCCCGGAGAGGTCGGCGGGATGCTCCTTGGCGAAGGCCCGCGCCTTTTCCAGGTCCTTCCGCGCGGAGGCCTCCTTCGAATCTACGGGCGCCCCCGGCGCGGGAGCCGGGGTCTTCGGCGGC
>JACQFK010000514.1 GCA_016200125.1 Planctomycetota bacterium | reverse complement strand
TCCGCTTCTTCCGCCGGCCAGCCCGTGTAGCGGTACTTCACGCGCAGCTTCGTCCCCGGCGCGGCGGTCTCGGCCCCGAAGGCCACGCCGGTGTCGTAGAAGGCCGCGCAGACGGCCGTGCCGAGCTTCCGCTTGCCGGCGTCCGGGATGTCGTACTCGACCGCGGGGGCAACCACGAAGTTGTCCAGATGCCGGCCGTACCAGACCCGCGCGCCGCCGCTCTGCTCGACCTTGTCCATCGTCCCGGGGTCGACCGGATAGACCGGGCGCCGGTTGATCTGCCCGCCCTCGCGGCGCACGATCAGGTACTGCCAGCGGAAGGGATCGAGCGGCGTGTGGTGTTCGAAGTCGAAGCCGTACTTGAAGTTGAAGGGCTCGCCGTGCAGCATCTCGAGCTGGCTGTCCACGTCGTAGGTGTAGGTCGACCGCTTCTCGTCCCAGCCCACGACCATTTTCATCTGCTGGACGAACTTCCCCTTCACGCTGTTCGCGGTCCAGGCCGCCGTGAGCGTCTTTCCGCCGCCCGTGATCGTCGCGTTGCCGGGCTTCGCGGCGCCCTCGGGAAAGGCCCCCTGGTTCGAGGTCTCCCAGTAGCTGTTCCAGCTGAGCAGCGGCTTGAAGCCGGGCCGCAGCTTCACGTTGTTGATGTAGGATTCCGCCTCGCTCACGAGCATCAGGATCGGCTCGTCGCCGTCGAAGACCCAGGGCCGGCCGCCCAGCCAGGTCCGGACGGAGAAGTCGGGCCGGTGAATCGGGGGCGAGTCGGCCGGCGGGGGCGTCGCGGCTTTCACCGTCAGCTTGTCGAAGACGACCCGGGCGCCGCTCGACGCGCCGATCCCGAGGCGGCCTTTGGGGATCGAGAGCAGCGTATCCTGGTAGGCGATCCGGTCCTGTCCGTCCACGCGCACCCCGATGCGGGTCCCCCGGAAGGTGATGCTGACCGTGTGCGGCTGCTTCAGCTTCAGCGGGCAGGCCGCCGAGCGGAGATAGCCGCCGTCCGGGTACTTCAGGAGCGCGACCTGCTGCAGCGCCTGCGAGAGCTGGACGCGGTAGCCGCTCTCCTTCCCGCCCCGCAGGAGAATCGCGGCCTCGAAGCCCTGATCGGAGTAGGTCAGGTCGGGCCAGACCGACCAGCTCTGGCCGAAGAAGGCGAACTTCTTCGCGCCTTCCTGGATCGTGAGCGTCGTCTCGACCTCGACGTGGTCATGCTCGCCGGGAGCCAGCAGGAAGCCCCAGCGGTCGCCGGTCAGCGCCGCCTTGCCGCCGCTGATCTCCGCGCCCTTCAGGTCGGCGGGGAACTTCTCGAAGGCGGCGAAATCGAGCGTCGAGGGATCCTGGGCTCCCAGGATCGACAGGAGCAGCAGGCCGGCCAGCTTCTTCATCTTCACTCCCGCACGAGCACGCGGACGACCTTCCCGCCCGACCACCCTTTGAGCAGCGCCGCCTTCGGCGCCGGCAGGTCTTCGAGAACGATTTCGCTCGGGCCCGAGCCGTAGGTCCCGAGATTCTTGCGCGAGACGATCTTCGCGTCGACGCCGTCGGAGGCGCTGGTCTGGAGTCGGATCGTCTGTCCCGGCTTCAGCCCGGCCGCCTGGGCCCACCAGGTGGCGAAGATGAGGATCTGCGCCTTGCCGTCGCCGACCGATTCCACGAAGCCGCCCATCCCTTCGCGGGCGACCCGCTCCTGGACGCGCTTCTGGCCCTCGGCCTGGATCGCGTTCAGGCTCGCGGCGTCGGCCATCATCCTCACGACGCGGCGCGTGCCGTCGGTGCACCAGGTCAGGAAGAGCCGCTCGTCCTGGGTCAGGCCCGGCTGATCGACGATCTTGCCGTCGCGCCAGATCCGGCACGCGGGATCGAGCTCGAAGCGGCCCGGGTTCGGGTCGAAGAGCTTGTCGCCGTGCATCACGCGGGCGACGAAGCCGCGGCCGCCGGCGGCGACCTCGTCGATCCGCCACGCGTGGTTGTGCCCCTTCATCTGGCCGACTTCGTCCTGGAAGTGCACCAGGTAGGCGCGCTTCACGCTGCCTTCGGGGTTGAAGAACAGGTTCACGCGTTCGCCGGGGAGGAGGTCGTCCGGCGCGGCGCCGTACGCGAGATGGCGGTAGGTCGTCGCCCAGGGCAGGACGCGCACGGTGAACGCTTCGCCGCTCTGCTCGTTGCTGACGTCGGCGAGCCCCGTCTCCGGATGCCAGGCGCGCCAGACGTACCAGCCGCGCGTGACGCCGATCCCGCCGGGGGTTCCGAACTTGCGGGGATGCACCGGCGACTCGGGATCCTCGGGGCGCGGCGCCGGCGGATCCTGCAGCGCGAGAAGAAGCAGCAGCGCCGCGACCGGCTTCACGGGGCCGTCTTCCAGACCCGGAGGCCGCGGACCAGCGGCGTCGCGCCGAAGTTGCACAGCGAGAAGACCCGCTTCCGCCCTTCGGCGAGCGGATGGTTGATCTCGGTGTCGATGCGGATCTGCCCGTCGACCCAGGCGCGGATCCGCCGGCCGCGGCGCTCGAGGCGCAGGGTGTGCTCCTTGTCGTAGGGGATCGGCCGCGGATCGCGGGCCAGGATGAGGCACTCCGTCGGATGGATCGTGTCGACCGCGACGCCGTTCGGATAGTCGTCGATGGCGGCGAAGAAGATCCGGTAGCCCTCGAAGGCGTTCCCCGAGACCGCGAGGCCGAGGCCCCAGGACTTGCCCGCCGCGACGTCCGCCTCCACGATCAGGTCCTCGCCGACCTCCTCCGTCCACTGGAGGTCGACCAGCCCGTGCTTCATTCCCGAGCGGGGCGGCGGGCCGAAGACCAGCCCTCCGTTCTCGAAGCGGACGCGGTCGGCGCCCGACTCGATCTTGCGCTCGGGCGTGTGGAGGATGTCGGAAAGGCAGAAGCGGGCCGTCATCCGCGGCGGCAGCTCCTTCATCTGGGTCAGGTCGAAGGAGCACAGGGGCTCCCAGCGGAGCACCCCCCGCTCGTCGGCGACGCCGACCTGGCCGGCCTTGACGTCGACGCTCCGACCGCCGGCGGCGAGCCGCACGATGCCGCTCGTGGTGCTCAGGCGGGTTTCCTTCCAGCCGGCGCTCAGCTCGAACTCCGTCCCCAGCACCGTGGCTTCCGCGTGCGGCGTCTGGAACACGAGCGGACGCTCCTGCGGCGTCACGTCGCAGCGCAACGTCCCTTCCTTGAGCTGGACGCGGTTGCCGATCTCGATCTCAGTGGACGCCATCAGGGTGAGCCGGCTGCCGTCGCGCATTTTCACTTCGGTGCGGGAGTCGGGTCCGGTCACGAGCCGGTCGCCCTCGCGCACGGCCCGGGTCGCGGAGAGCGGGGTCCGTTCGGCGCCGCGGACCACCCAGGCGGAGCCCTCCAACGGCGCGACGGAGGCGTCGACGCGGGAGGCGTCGCGCAGGAGGACCGCGCCGGCTGCGACGAGCAGCAGGGCGGCCGCCGCGGCGAACCAGGCCAGCCGGCGGCGGCGGGCGACGGAGGGGATCTCCAGCGCGTGGAGCACGCCGTGGGCGGACTGCAGGAGGGCGTGCATCTGGCAGTACTCGAGGTAGAACTGCCGCGCCTCCGGATGCTCCTTGAGGATCTCCGCGAGCCGCTTCTTTCCGGCGGCGTCGAGCTTCCCCTCGGGGAGGGCGCCCAGCAGCGCTTCGAGTTCGGGGCGGATCTCTTCGCAGGGGGTGGACATCAGGCGCTCCCCTCGGAAAAGCGGGCGACGCAGTGCATCAGGCTCTGGCGGATGCGGAAGAGCGCCTGCATGACCGCGTTGGCGGTCATCCCGCGCTCCTCGGCGATCGACTGGAGCGGCGTGCCTTCCGCGTAGCGGCGCCGGATCATCTCGCGGTGGGCGGGCTGCAGCTTCTCGAGGCAGCCGGTCAGGCGCTCCTGGCGCGCGTCGAAGGCGCCGTCGGCCTCGCGCGCGGCGAAGGCGAGGACCTCGAGCATGTCGTCCTCGAAGACCAGGCGGTCGCGGATCTGCCGCTGGCGCCAGGCCATGACCTGGAAGTGGGCGACGCGGAAGGCCCAGGCCTTGAAATTGGTGCCGGGCCGGAATTCCGCGCTGTCGCGCCAGAGCACGATGTTCGCCTCCTGGAGCACGTCGTTGGCGGCGTCCGGATCCCCCAGCAGGGAGAGGATGTAGGCGAAGAGCCTCCCCTGATGCTCGGTCATCAGCTTCACGAACTCGTTCGAATCGCGGGAGCCCTTCACGTCGTCCTCCAGGATGAGAATAACGGATCGAGGGAGAACCTTACGGAAGAACGAATAGCGAAAGGGAATTGCGAAAAGCGGCAGAATGATCCCCCCGCTATTCGCTATTCTCTACCAGAGAGGGGGGACGAGTTCTCCGTTCCACGCCATGAGGCGCTCCTGCAGGGCGCGGACCCGCTCCGGCTCGGCGGCCGACAGGTCGCTGGTCTCCTTCTCGTCCTTCTCCAGATCGTAGAGCCGGAAGGGCTCGGAGCCCTTGAGGCGGACCAGCTTCCAGCGGTCGGCGCGGATCGCGAACTGCTCGCCCATCCGCCAGGTAAGATGGGAATGCGGGGCGTCCTTCCGCTCGCCGGTCAGGTAGGGGAGCAGATTCACGCCGTCGAGTCCCGGCGGAAGCGGCGCGCCCGCCGCCGCGAGCGCCGTCGGCAGCAGGTCGAGGCTCGTGACGGGCCGCCCCTCCACGACGCCCGCCGGCAGTCGGCCCGGCCATGACACGAGGAAGGGAATCCGGATCCCGCCCTCGAGCAGCGAGCCCTTCCCGCCCGAGAAGGGGTCGTTGCGCGAGGTCAGCTCCTTCGTCGGCCCGCCGTTGTCGCTCAGGAACATCACGATCGTGTCGCGCTCGAGGCCGCGGCTTCGGAGCGCCCCCAGCACCTCGCCCACCGCGTCGTCCATCGACGCCAGCATCGCGGCCCAGAGACGGCGCTGCGGATCGGCGATCGCGGCGAAGCGCTCGACGTCGCGCGGCCGCGCCTGCATCGGCGAATGGGGGGCGTTGAAGGGCAGATAGAGAAAGAAGGGCTCCCGCGCGTGGCGGTCGATGAAGGCCGTCGCTTCCCGCGCCAGCGCGCTCGTCAGGTATTCCTTCTCCTCGACTTCCTGCCGGCCCCGGAGGATCGGATTCGCCCGATCGTACTCCGGCTCCC
>JACQFK010000508.1 GCA_016200125.1 Planctomycetota bacterium | reverse complement strand
GTCCCATCGACCTCTTGAGGCCCCGGCGATGACGAAGTGCCTGGACGACATCCTGCGCCAGCCGGGCGAGCTGCGGAAGTGCCTCGACAACGTCACCGGATCGGGCTTCGGACCCTTCATGCGCGGCGCGGCGATCCTGCGCGACGCGCCCGACCTCTACATCGCCGGCATCGGGGCGAGCTGGAGCGCGGGCATGGGCGCGCAGGCCTTCTTCTCCCAGGCGGGGAGGGCGGCCAGTCTCGTGGATGCGGCGGAGCTGCTGCACCAGCCGACCTTCCGGCCCGGATCGGCGATCCTCCTGCTCTCCCGCAGCGGGAAGAGCATCGAGGTCGTGACGCTCCTCGACCGCGCGGCGAAGGCGGGCGCCAAGGTCGTCGGCGTCACGAACGCGCCCGACAGCCCGCTGGGGAAGCGCTCCGACGCGGCGATCCTGCTGGGCATCGGCTTTGACCACGCGATCTCGGTGGTGACCTACAGCACGGTCGCCCTGGCCGCCGGACTCGTAGCGGCCGCGGCCACGAACACGCTGGGGGACCTCCAGGCGCTCTACAAGTCGATCGACGCGCTGCCGGCGGCGATCGCGTCGTGGCGCGGGAAGCTGGAGGGCAATGCCTGGTTCAGCGCGGAGCTGGCGACTTATTTCCTGGCGCGGCTCGGCAGCCTGGCGAGCGCCCACGAGTCGCGGCTGATGTGGGAAGAGACGGCGAAGGCGCCCGCGTCGGCGCTGACCACGGGCGGCTTCCGCCACGGCCCGCAGGAGATCGTCGCCCCCGGCCTTCGCGTGGGGCTCTGGATCGACGGCAAGACCCGGCGGGAGGAGGACTTCGCGCTGGCCCGCGACCTGCGCAAGCTGGGCGCGCGGGTGATGACGATCGGTCAGGGCGTCCCGGCCGACGCCGGCGACCTCGTCTTCGAGCAGCCCCCGATCCCCGCGCCCTGGCAGTTCGTCACGGACATCATCCCCGCGCAGCTGGCGGCCGAGCACCTGTCGCGCCTGAAGGGAGTGGACTGCGACCGTTTCAGGCTCAGCTCGCACGTCGTAACGAAAGAGGGCGGCCTCCTGTAGTTGCAACGAAACAAACCGGTTGTTTCGTTTCACTTGATGCCGACGACCATTGAGTCCGGGCCCACGAGCGGGACCACCTTGGTCTTCTTGAAGCCGGCCTCCTTCAGCCACTTCTGGCCGTCGGCGCCCGTGTAGTCGAAGCCGCCCGGGGTCTCGATCAGCATGTTGAGGCTCATCAGCAGGCCGAACGTGTTCTTGCGGCGGTCGTCGTCGATGATCGCCTCGTGGAGGATGTAGGCGCCGCCCCTGGGCAGCGCGGAGTAGACCTTCGCGATGAGCGCCCGCTTCTCCTCCAGGTTCCAGTCGTGGAGGATGTGTCCCATGATGATCACGTCGGCGGAGGGGATCGGGTCCTTGAAGAAATCGCCGGGAAGGAACTTCAGCCGGTTCTCGAGCTTGAACGAGCGGACGTACTCCTCGAAGATCGGGCCGACGGCCGGCAGGTCGTAGTTGGCGCCGCTGAGCTTCTTGTGGGCGAGGGCGAGCTGGACCGCCACGCCGCCCTGCGCGCCGCCCACGTCGATGAAGGTCTTGTACTTCTTCCAGGGGAACTTGGCGGCCATCGCCCTCCCGGCGCCGATGCTCAGGCCCGTCATCGCCTTGAGGAAGCCCCTGAGCCGCTCCGGATCGCCGTAGATCGTGTTGAAGAGGTTCCCGCCCGACTTGGCCTCGTTCTGCGGCGCCCCCGTGCGGAGCCCCTCGCTGAGGCTGCCCCAGAAGCCGTAGAGCCGCGCGTTGCACATCTCCAGGATGCCCCCCAGGTAGGAGGGCTTGTTGCGGTCGAGGAAGGCGTCGCTCTCCGGCGTGTTGCGGTACTTGCCGTTCTTCCGGTCGAGCATGCCCAGCGCGACGAGCGCGTCGAGGAAGTCGGCCGCGCTGCGGGGGTGGAGGCCCATGTAGACGCGGAGGGCGTCGGCGTCGCGCGGTCCCTTGGCGAGTTCCGTGAAGAGTCAGAGCTCGAGGGCGCTCAGGAGCGTCTTCGAGGCCATGAAGCCGGTGCCGAGCTTGAGGATGGCGTCGGGCGAGAGCTGTTTCTTCATGGCCGGGAAGATATCACCCGGGGGCGATGGGCTCAAAGAAAACAGATCTTGTAACGGAGCCCTTTTCCCGCTCTATTAGGTCTGTACGATTTCCCCATTGCAGGAATGAACCGATGAAGAAGCTCTTCCTCGCGATCGTGGCCGTGATCCCCGGGCTCGCCTCCTCGCCGCCGGCGCAGGACGAGAAGCCGATCCGCGCCCTCCTCGTGCTCGGCGGCTGCTGCCACGACTACGAAAAGCAGAAGGACATCATCACGAAGGGCATCTCCGAGCGGGCGAACGTCCAGTGGTCGATCGCCTACGACCCCGACAAGGGCACGAAGCACAAGAACCCGGTCTACGACAATCCCGAGTGGTACAAGGGCTTCGACGTCGTCGTCCACGACGAGTGCGAGTCGGACGTGAAGGAGACCGAGGTCATCAACGGCATCCTGAAGCCCCACAAGGAGGGGCTGCCCGCCGTATTCCTGCACTGCGGCATGCACAGCTTCCGCGGCGAGGGCTATCCGAAGGACACCGAGTGGTTCAAGTTCACGGGCCTCCACACGAACGGCCACGGCGCGCAGCTGCCCATCGAGATCACGTTCACGGACAAGGAGAGCCCCATCACCAAGGGCATGGAGAACTGGACGACCGTCAACGAGGAGCTCTACAACAACATCACGGGCAAGCTGGAAGACACGGCCAAGGAGCTCGCGCGCGGCAAGCAGACCAGCAAGAACAAGGAAGG
>JACQFK010000507.1 GCA_016200125.1 Planctomycetota bacterium | reverse complement strand
GGCGAGCGGGCGCTCCTTCAGCGTGTAATAGCCCACGCCCTTCGGGTTCTTGTCGCAGTAGGGCACGAGCATCAGGCCCGTGATGATCATCGACGGCAGCACGACGCCGGCGATCCAGGGATCGAAGTACACGAGCATTTCCTGGAGGCAGAGGAAGTACCAGGGCGCCTTCGACGGATTGGGCGTCTTGCCGGGGCTCGCGGGCTCCTCGAGCGGCGCGTTGAGCAGCACGCCCCACACGGTCAGGATCACGGTGAAGATGACGGAGCAGATCAGCTCCGAGTAGATCAGGTCGGGCCAGCTGAGGACGCGGTCGTTGGCCTCGGTCGCTTCCATCGGCGGCAGGCCCTTCTCGATGCGCTCGTCGTTGATGGCCGCCTGGCGGAGCGCCCACCAGGTGTAGAACCCGAGCACGAAGATCAGCGCGACGATCGGCACGTTGTCGGGCTTCGTCACGATCTTCCGGAAGTTCATGTCGGGGAAGGCCAGAATGAAGAACACGGCCGCGCCGATCAGGAGCGAGAGCGCGAACTTCGGCTTCGTCCAGAAGCGGTAGAACACCAGCATCGCGATGAAGAGCGCGACGCTGAGGACCGTGTAGACGATCGGGTTGAAGGCCGAGTTGAGGAAGTCCTTGAAGGCCTGGGGCAGCGGCCCGCCCCCGTGCGGGCCCTCCCCCGCCGCCATCATGATCCGCCCGAGCATGCTCATGTCTCCCCGTTCCCCTTAGAGCGGACCCGAGATGCCGCCGTCCTTCCTCACGCGCCAGAAGTGGACCGCGATGAGGAACGCCGCGATCAGCGGGAAGCCCACGCAGTGGAGCACGTAGAACCGCAGGATCGCCGGCGCGCCGACGAAGCGGCTGGCCAGCAGGCCGAAGCGCACGTCGCTCGCCGAATGGACGACGCTGATGTCGCCGACCTTGATCAGCGCCGCGCCCGGGCCTTCGTGGCCGAGGAACGGCGTAGCTCGCGCCATGTTCGTGCCGACCGTGATGGCCCACATGGCCAGCTGATCCCAGGGCAGCAGGTATCCCGTGAACGAGAGGAGCAGCGTCAGGACCAGCAGAATGACGCCGACGCCCCAGTTGAACTCTCTGGGCGGCTTGTAGGCGCCAGTCAAAAAGACGCGCATCATGTGCAGCCAGATGGTGATCACCATCGCGTGGGCGCCCCAGCGATGGATCTCGCGCATCGTGCCGATGGCCACGTCGGCGCGCAGGTAGACGATGTCGTGGTACGCGTATTCCGCCGTGGGGCGGTAGTAGAACATGAGAAGCAGGCCGGTGATGGTCTCGACGAGGAAGAGGAAGAAGGTCAGGCCGCCCATGCACCAGGTGTAGCGCACGCGGAGGCCGCTCTTGCGGAGCCGGATCGGGTGGAGGTGGAAGAAGACGTTGGCCATGATGGCGAGCGACCGGTTGCGCGGCGTGTCGGGATAGCCGTGGCGCATGATGGAGCGCCAGACCTGCGTGTTGACCACGTAATCCCAGACCCGCCCGATGTCACCCTGTTTTGCCATGTCGTCCTTTTACAAGGGGATGTACGACGACTTGTCTTCCCACTGCCCCTTCTCGTACTGGAACTTCTTCGTCTTGTCGACCACGATCTGGTTGTCGACGGGATCGATGGAGACCGCGTAGCGCTCGAGAGGGCGCGGCGTGGGCCCTTCGAAGTTGATCCCGTTGAAGCGGAAGCCCGAGCCGTGGCAGGGGCATTTGATCTTGTTCTCGCTGAAGAGCACGTTGGGCGTGCAGCCGAGGTGCGTGCAGGTCGTGTCGAGCGCGGCAAGCTGGGCCTTCCCGTTCCAGTCCTTGTGCAGCTTGACGATCCAGCACTTCTTCTCGACCTTGAAGCGCTCGTCGGGCTTGTCGAACTCGTAGTCCTCGAGCTTGCCGGCCTTGAAGACCTGGGGCGGCTCGAAGAGCACGTTGGGGAGCATGAAACGCAGCATGGCGAGGCTGCCCACGCCGCTGGCGAGGCCGAAGGTGCCCCAGGCCGCGCCGGCCCAGGACATCATGAACGAACGGCGGGTGACCTTGGGCGGATAGTCCGCCACGAGGTCGTACTGCTGCGGGACGTTCTTCTGAGCGCCCTTCGCTTCAGCATTGGTCGCCGGCTCGGCCATCTTACTTCTTCTCCTGGATCTTGTTGATCGCCTGGTGCGCCGCGAACCGGACGTCCGGGTCGCGCTCCTTCCCCACGTCCGTGATCTCCTTGAGGATCGGGAGGAAGCTCGCGTCCCCGAGGCGCGCGGCCGCGTTGCAGGCGGTGAACATCGCGCGGGCCTCCAGCGTCTCCCAGTTCGGATCGTTCCGGTTGATCCGCTCCCCCAGGTACTTCCGATCGAGCATCTTCTTCAAGGTGTCGGTCCCGCTGCCGTCGCCCAGGAAGTACGCCAGCGCAAAGGCCGCGTTCCAGGTCACGTCCGGCGCCGGATCGGTCAGCCGCTTCCGCAGCGCCTCGACCGCCCCCGCGCGTCCCTCGCTCCCCGCCTTCTCCGCCACGGCGCCGGCATTGAAGGCGGCGTATTTTCTAACAAGGTCTTCCCGATCGTCAAGGAATTTGACCAGATCGGGGAGCGTGCGCGGGTCCTTGATGGTGCCCAGCGCGTCGAGCGCGGCCGCGCGCGTCTCCATGTGGCGCCCGGTCTTGACGGCGTCGATCAGGAGATCGCAGGCGAGCGGATCGCGGAGGTAGCCCAGGCAGGTGGCGATGTAGCGGCGCAGCTCGTCCTCCTGCGGCGAGGCGCTGAGGAAGACGGCCATCAGCTCGGGCGTGAGGCTCGTGTCGGGCGGATCCAGGCGCCGCAGGGTCTGCGCCAGCTGGAGCGCGGCGTGCGGCCGGGTGTTGGGGCCGCCCTCCTTCACGTCCTTCAGCCACTCCTTGGCGCTGCGCGGGTTGGCGACGACCCAGTTGAGGACCACGTAGACCAGGACGCAGGCGCCGACGATCAGGAGGGGGACGAGGAAAAACTGGAACGCGCGGACGACGGGGCTCGCGGCGGTCGGGTTGTCGACCTGCGCCTCTTCCGCGATCTGTTTCTGGAGCTCTCGGTCTTCGGTCAAGGGATCCCTCACGGGAGTGGGGGCGCTGATACTATAGGGAGGGTCTCCACGCGGGTCAAGCAGAAGCAACCCCCATGCCACCCTCAAGATGAGGGAATTCCCCGGTTGGACTGTGCCGGATTGGCCCACTTGGGCGAAATTTAGGGAATGACGATGTCGCGGACGAAAGTCGGTGTCTCGCCGGACTTCTCGAGGACCATCGTCTCCTCGCGGCGTTCCTCTTTCGGCGTGTCCTCGAAGAGGATGACGACCAGCTTCACGGTCGCCTTCGCGCCGCTGTGGAGATGGGCGCCGACCCGCCAGGTCCCGGGCTGAGCCTTTAGGAGCGTGTAGGTCTCCGGCCCCACTCCCTTGGTGTTGTCGTCGTAGTACTTCCCCCCCACCTTCGACACGCGGTTCGCGTGGTTGATGCGGACGCCGTCGGGCTCGACCACGTCCAGGTCGACGTCCGTCATCGTGTCCCAGGTCATCACGATCTTGAGGTCGAAGAGCCCCGCTTCCTGGATATTGAGCTCGCCCAGCTTCTTCCGGAGCGCCCGCGCCTCGTCCCGCTTCCCCTCAGCCTTGAGCTTCTCGAGGCGCGCGAGGTGGACGGGGATGAGGCGCGCCCGGAGTTCCCCGTCGTTCGGGGCCGACTGGAGCCCGCGCTCGAACTGCGCCATCGCCTCGTCCGGCATGCCGCGCCGGAGATAGATCTCCCCGAGCATCCGGCGGACGCCCGCGTCGCCCGGGCGAATCTCCGCGATGGAACTGTAGGCAACCAGCGCTTCGCGCCTGCGGTCCGCCTCCCAGAGGAGGTCGCCCATCGCCTGGTAGCCCCGCAGGGACTCCGGCGCCGCGCGGACCCAGGCGCGGCAGACGTCGACCGCCTCGTCGAACTTCCGCGCCGCGCGCAGGCCCTCGATGGCCTGCCGGTTCAGCGCCTCGTCCCAGGGGGCGACGCGGATCGCGAACTTCGCCAGCGACTCCGCGGCATCGACCTCCCGGTGGGCTGTCGCCTGGAGGGCCGCGACCAGCCGGAAGAGCCGCGCGTCGTAGACCTCGGCGTGCCGCTCGATGAGGCCGATCGCGACGCTGCGGTCCGACGCGAGCGCCAGATTGCCGATGCGGGCGCCGAAGGCCTGCGGATCGTTCAGATCGAGGTAAGACTGGATCGCCTCGAGCGGCCGGCCCGCCGCCGCGAGCGTCGCGGCCCGCTTGGCGCCGATCACCGCGCGTATCGCCGCGTGCTTTTCCGGCACGAGCGAAGCGGCGATCTTGTACTCGGCGAGCGCGTCGTCGAACTGCTTGGCCCGCGCCAGGCTGTCCGCGAGGCCCTCGTGGATGGGCCAGAGCCCCTCGCCCAGCCGCCGCGCCTCCTGCCAGGCCCGCTTCGCCCCGGCGGCCTCCGACTTCGCCCAGAGCAGGTCGCCTTCGCGGATCTTGTTGAGGATGAGCTCGCGCTCGATGTCGCTCACGCTCGCCGGGTCGCGCCGCGCGATCGTCGCGACGGCGACCGAGGGCGCCGGCGCCTTCGCCGCCGACAGGACGAGCGACGCCGACAGCAGCGCCGTCGCGGCGAAGGCCATGCCCCAGCGGACCGCCTGTCCGTTCATTCCTACCACCCCATCTTCGCGCGGATCGCCTGCTGCCCGGCCCGGGACGAGAGATCCAGCCGCACGGCCTCCGGCAGCGTTGCAAGGTAGGTCCGGGGGCTGGCCACCACGTCCGCCCGGTCGCCCGGGAGGATGCGGCCCACCGCCAGCCCCTGCCAGACCCTCGCTCCGATCTGCTCCACGCGGACCAGCGCGACGAAACTCCCCGCGCGCGTCACGGCGCAGATCTGCCCGGGCGTCACCGCCGCGCCTTTCAGGGTGATCGAGCTGCCGTCCTCGCTGACCGTCACGACTTCCATCACGGTGCCGGCCACGACACAGACCATGAGACTCGAGACATCGTCAGTCACCTTCTTATCGAGCATCTTGCTGTCGCGCGCGAGCTCGGCATGCTTCGCCTCGAGGCGGGCGAGATCCTCCTGAAGCCGTTCGGCCATCAGCCGCGCGTAATGGAGCTCGTCCACTTTCAGCGATTTCTCGTTGATCGACTTCGCCAGCTTGCTGCGGTGCTCCTCGACGTTCTTCGTCAGATCCTGGATCTGGGCGAGCTGGACCTCGCCCTGCCGGACAAAGACCTGCATGTCGGCTTCGTACTTCGCGGTCGCCGTGTTGGCTTGATCGAGCAGCCGCTGGTAGTCGTTGATCCGCGCGGCCTTGCCCGAGGTCCTGCCTCCCGAGTCGTCGAGGAGCGTCTGGCCGACCTTGAGCGTCGGAGCGAAGAAGTCCATCCCGGGGGCGGGTCTCCGTGGACCGATCTCCGTCGGATCCACCGGATTGTCGTAGGCATCGTGATCCAGCGTATAGTGCACCTTAGCATGGCCGCCGTAGCCGAACTCGTAGGCCTGCTGCCCACCCCTCATCCGCATGAACGGAGTGTAGGTATCGACGCCGCCGTCGAGGTCCTCGGACCAAACCGCGCCCGTCAAGGGCGAGCCGGGGCCGAGCTGGCCGGTGGCGTCGTCCAAGGTGAAATTCCAGCCGCTCTGCCGGCGGAACTCGTTGACCACTTCGCCCCCGGCATCCTTCCTGAGGTTGATGGTCACCTCCTGGCGGTCGCGGCGCAGCTGCTCTTCATAGGCCTCGCGGATCGCCTTGGCCCGGGGATCCTCATCGCCATTGCGCGGCGTCGTCCGGATCACAAGGGAGTTCGTGGTCGTGTCGGGAGGCGCCGGCGGATTCGGCACGATGGGCGGCGGCTCGGGCTTGGCCTCCGGGGCCGGCTTGACCACCAGGGGTTCCAGCCGCTTCACGATGACCTCGGGATCGGCTGCATCCGACGCGCCGCCCTCGGTCTTGATGACCGACGGGGTGAGCTTGTTCACCAGCTGTCCCCACTCTTCGCGCGAGGGGATCTTCATCGAGGTGGCCTTCGGGAGCATCGGCTCGCCGTCGCCGCGGGTCTCCCGCTTCAACGCTTCCAACTTCCGGGCCCAGACGCTGAAGTACTCCTCCTTGTGCCGGGACTTCTCCGCTTCCTCCTTCAGCTCCAGCGCGACCGGGTAGCGGGGATCGATCTTCAGGATCTCATCGCTGAGCTGGATCACCCGGTCGAAGCGCTGCTGCTCGGCCGCCTTGTAGCTCAGCTCCAGCAGTTGAGCGACCTTGCGGATCACCTCGCGCTTCGTGGCCGGGTCCTCCGGCCCCTTCCCCAGCACCTCGTCCTGCTTCTGCACTTCGCGCTTCAGCTGGTGGTCCTTCCACATCTGCTCGGTCTCGAGCACCAGGAAGGACGTGTAGGGCGTCATGATCTGGTGCTTCACGCCGAGCTCCGTCACCTCGGCCTTCGTCGAGGGACCCTTCGCCAGCAGGTCCGAAACCTTCCGCTGCGCCCAGAGGCGGCGGACATAGTTGTTCCCCTCCTCCTTGGGCGGGAAGGCGACGTCGACCTCGCGGCGATAACCCCGGCCCGCGATCGCCAGCTTCGAGCCCGCGCCCCGGTAGCGGCCTGAGACGATCAGCCGCTCTCCGAAGAAGAGGTCGCGCAGGCCGACCACGTCGTAGATCGCGTCGCCGCCCTCGAGCTTCAGGTCCGAAAGGACCGGACTGCCGAGCGTCGCCGCGATTTCCGCGACTCGCTTCGCGATGTCGTCGTTCGGATGGACGCGCATCATGCCGCCCAGCCTCTCGAGCAGCGGGAGGTTGGCGGCGCTG
>JACQFK010000506.1 GCA_016200125.1 Planctomycetota bacterium | reverse complement strand
CGCCGCCGCGGCCGCCACGGGTCCGCTCTTCGTCCACCCGTCCAATCCGCGCTACTTCACGGACGGCTCGGGGAAGGCCGTCTACCTGACCGGCTCCCACGTCTGGGAGAACTTCCAGGATCGCGGGACCACCTGGCCGCCGCCCGCCTTCGACTACACGGCCTATCTCGACTTCCTCCAGTCCCGGAACCACAACTTCATCCGCCTGTGGAACTGGGAGCAGGCCCGCTGGGCGCCCTGGACGAACGGCGACGACTTCAGCACGCCCCTTCCCTACGCGCGCAGCGGACCGGGCAACGCGCTCGACGGCGGACTCAAGTTCAACCTGGACCAGTTCTACCAGCCCTACTTCGACCGGCTCCGCTCCCGGGTGATCGCGGCGCGCGACCGGGGCATCTACGTCTCGATCATGCTATTCGAAGGGTGGAGCACCGACAACGTGGGCAAGGGTTCGGGGAACCCCTGGCCGGGCCATCCCTACCACGGCTCCAACAACGTGAACGGCGTCAACGCGGATGTGAACGGCAACGGTCAGGGCGAAGAATGTCACACGCTCGCGACGGCGGCCGTGACGGCGAAGCAGGACGCCTACGTCCGGAAGGTGATCGACACCGTGAACGACCTCGACAACGTCCTCTACGAGATCGCGAACGAAAGCGGAGCGGTCGTTCCCGGGTCCACGAACTGGCAGTACCACATGATCGACCTCATCCACGCCTATGAAGCGGGCAAGCCCAGGCGGCATCCGGCGGGCATGACGTTCCAGTATCCCAACGGGAGCAACGCGGCGCTCTTCGGCAGCCCCGCCGACTGGATCTCGCCGAATGGGAGCGGCGGCTACGACACCAATCCTCCGGCCTCGGACGGGAGCAAGGTGATCCTCTCGGACACCGATCACATCTGGGGCGAGGGCGGCGACCGCAGCTGGGTGTGGAAGAGCTTCGCGCGGGGCATCCAGACGATCTTCATGGACGGCGGCATCGAGACCTTCCCCGCCAGCAGCGACTGGCGCGAATCGGCCCGCTGGGCGATGGGGCAGGCGCGTTCCTATGCGGACCGGATGAACCTGGCCGCCATGACCCCGCGGGGCGATCTGACCTCGACGGGCTACGCGCTGGCGAATCCGGGAGTCGAGTACCTGGTGTACCAGTCCGGAAGCGGCGGCTTCACGCTTTCGCTGGGCGGCGGGACCTACGCGGTCGAATGGTTCAACCCCTCGAACGGGACGACGACCCCCGGCGCCAATGTGACCGGCGGCGGATCGGCGGCCTTCACGCCCCCCTTTGGCGGCGACGCGGTGCTGTACCTGAAGACCACGACCCCGCCGCCTCCCCCTCCACCGCCCGGGAGCGGCACGGGCCTCGCCGCCGAGTACTACGACACGATGGATCTCACGGGCACGCCGCTCGTCCGCACCGATGCGACGATCGACTTCGACTGGGGCACGGGCTCGCCCGATCCGTCAATCGGCGCGGATACCTTCTCGGCCCGCTGGACCGGGCAACTGCTGCCTCAGTTCACGGAGACCTTCACCTTCACCACGGTCTCCGACGACGGCGTCCGTCTCTGGGTGGACGGCCGGCTGCTGATCGACAACTGGACCGATCACGCCCCGGCCGAGAACAGCGGCACGATCGCGCTCATGGCGGGCCAGGCGGTCGACCTGAAAATGGAATTCTACGAGAACGGCGGCGGGGCCGTGGCGAAGCTCCTCTGGTCGAGCGCGAGTCTCGCCAGGGCGGTGATCCCCGCCAGCCAGATGCTGCCGGCATCGGGAGTCGGAGGGGGGGGGGGAGGAGGCGGGGGCAGCGTTCCCGCCGGGGGAGGGCGTCGATCCCACGGCCGCTGCGGCCTCACCGGCCTGGAAGGCCTGCTGGCCTTGGCGCTCGCGAGGCGATTCCTCAGGAGCCGGAAGGGGCGCATCGAGTATAACCATCCGAAGCGGGGAGGATCGGATGGACATCGACCCGGCGGCCTGGGACCGGATGCTGGAGCAGACCCTCGATGACGGCCGGCTCTCCAACGCGGAGCGGCAGGCGCTGAAGGAGCGGATCCGCGAGGCGGCGCTCGACGACCGTAACCGCGCGGTATTGCGAAGCCGCGTGTTCGAGCTGGCGCGGCGGAAGATCCAGGAGTCGCCGTCCCCCGAGCTCGTCACCTGGCTCGAGGACGTGAACAAGCTGCTGCTCCCCTTCGCGGGGGAATCCGGCGAGCCCTTCGTCGAGGCCCACTTCAGCCCCGGCGAGGCCTGCGCCCGGCGGATCATGGGGCTGCTCCGCGGCGCGCGCCGGACCGCCGACCTCTGCGTCTACACCATCACCGACGATCGGATCACGGCCGAGGTGCTCGACGCCCACCGCCGCGGCGTGAAGGTCCGGGTGGTGACCGACAACGAGAAGGCCTACGACGTCGGCTCCGACGTCCTCCAGATGGCCCGCGTTGGGATTAGCGTCCTCGTCGACGACTCGCCCTACTTCATGCACCACAAGTTCGCGATCTTCGACGCCGACGTCGTGCTGACCGGGAGCTACAACTGGACGCGCGGAGCGGCGGACAACAACGAGGAGAACCTGATCCTCAGCAACGACCGCCGGCTGCTGAGCGCATTCCGGGCTGAATTCGAGCGCCTCTGGGTCCGCTTCGGGCCGAACCGGCTGGGGTCCTGACCCTTTACTCGGGCGCGGGCACCTGCTACTCTCGATCCCGATGATGATCAACACGCCGGCCCTGGCCGTGAAAAGCGTCGCCGTCTTTCCCGCGCTGTTCAAGGCGCAGCTTCCGGACACGCTCAACGCGCTGCGCCAGGCGATCCCCGACTGGACGGCCGTCCACGTCACCGGCCAGCTGGGAGGCCGCGGCTCGACGAAGGAGGAGATCCAGAACGAGCTGATCAGCCAGCTGAAGCCGACCGCGATGCTCTACGATCCGATCTACACGCTGAGCGTCCCGGAGATCCCGCCCAACACGATCACCACGCTCGTGCCCGACCGGGTGCGGCCCACGTTCGCGTCGGAATACGAGCTCTGGAAATTCATCTACTACAAGGAATCCCGGAAGCTGCTCAAGGAGTTCTTCGACCGCGCCCTCGGCGGGATCCCGGACGGCCCGGTGGGCCTGGCGGACGCGCTGATGAAGGGCAAGCTCAACGGCCAGGCGGTCCTCGAAGGCTGGACCGGCTCGATCGGCGCGCCGTCCTTCAAGCGGACGATGGAGGCGATCCTCGACCCCAAGAGCCGCGTGATGTTCTGGGATGGCTCCTTCGGCTTCGAGGCCACCGGCCAGATCTTCATGGCGACGGCCGAGATGATCCTCGGCGCCTTCGGCGCGAAGGCCGACCGCCTCTACTTCGACGCGACGAACTTCTCGTGGTTCGTCGTGTTTTATCCCGGCGGGCAGATGCGGGTGGGGTTGCTCGGCTAGGTACGAGGTACCAAGTACCAAGAGAACAGCGGTTCTTCCTTGGATCTTCCAACCTTGGAGGGTCCCCTGGTACCTACTGCGGTTGGTTCGCCATCTCGAGCTGCGCGGCCACGAGCGCGCCCTTCGCCGTCGCGTTGAGGGGATCCTTCGCGAGGCGCACTTCCTTCACCGGGATCGGGAAGTCGATCTTCTTGAAGACGTCCTTCACCAGCTCGATGAAGTTGCCGGCCATCGCGGTGCCGCCGGAGAAGACCACCGAGATCGGATCCTTGAAGCTCGGCATGTTCTCGGCCGAGAGGAAGCGCTCGGCGATGTTGGTGACGTTGTACTGGATCAGGTTGCGGTAGTAGATCGAGATCGCGTCCTCCTCGCGGTTCTTCGGCGCCATGAGGTCGACGCCCTGCTCCTTCAACATCGCGGCCTTCTCGGGCTTGATGCCGAGCGCCTGCGCGACGTTCCGGTCCACCCAGTCGCCGCTGCGCGCCGTGGAGAACGAGAGGGCCGGCATGGACTTGTAGGCGACGCAGACGTTGAACATGCCGCCGCCGCAGGAGACGCCGATGCCCGTGAAGTCCTCCTCCGCGAGCTCGGCGAAGGTCACCGCGTGGCCCTCGAGGATGTGCGAGGGCTTGTAGCCGAGCGACTTCAGCACGGCGTCGAAGAGGTCGCGGTGGTAGGCCACCGAGAGGTCGCTGTCGACCGGCTCGCCCGGGACGGAATAGAAGCAGACCTCCGGGGTGATGCGGGGCTCGCCGAGAATCGACCCGATCAGCAGCTTCATGATGGGCAGCGCGTCCTGCTCCTTGGGGGAGATCAGGCCGTCGGCCATCGGCCGGCGCGTGCGCCGGTTGAGGACGTTCGCCAGCTTGAAGGCGGGCTCGCCCAGGATGTACATCCGCTTGTTCTGGATGACGTAGCCCACCTCGAGCTTCGTGAGCATCGCCTTCGTGTAGGGGGTGATCTCGACGTCGATGAAGACGTTGCGCTGGAGGCGGAGTTCGGTCTCGCCCTCGTTGTTCTGCTCGGCGGCGACGAGGTTGACGGTGCCGATGTCGAGGCCCTTGCCCGCCTTGCCGGTGAAGGCCGGCGCCGGCGGGGGCGCGGGGGGCTCCTCGGCCACCGGAACGACCATCGGCATGGGGACTTCCTCCAGGACGGCGGCGGCCGCGGCCGCCTTCTCCTCCTCCAGCCTCTGGATCCGCTGGCGGGCCTCCTCGAGCTCGGCCTCGCGCTTCGCGGAGTCCTCCCTCAGCTGGTCGAGCTCCTGCCGGTTAGCCGACACCGCGGACACGCGCGAGCGCCGGTGCTCGTCGAGCTCCTCCTGGAGCCGCGCGTTTTCCTTCTTGGCGTCCGCGAGCTCCTGATACCAGCCCTCGCCTTCGGCGATCTTCAGGCGGAGCGAGTCGTTCTCCTCGCAGGCCTGGGTGAGCTCCTGGGCGAGCCCCTCGTCCCCGGTAAGGCGGTTGCGGAGGCTGTCGAGCTCCGCCATCAGCTTCGCGATCTCGGCGTTGAGGCGCTCGATCTCCTCCTTGAGGCGCGCGATCTCCTGCTGGGCCTTGTCGAGCTCCTCGACCGTCTTGTCGTTGCCCTCGCGGAGCCAGGCGTTCTCGCCGAGGAGCTCCTGGGCCTTCTTCTGCAGGTCCTTCTCCCGCTCCTCCAGCACCTGGAGCTGGCCCTGGAGCGAGGAATCCTGCTCCTGCACGTTCCGCAGCAGCTTCAGCTCGGTCTGCAGCTTCTCGATCTGCGCCATCAGGTCGTTCTTGCTCGCCTCGGCCATCTCGGCGCGCGAGGTGAACTGGTCCCGCTCGTTCATCAGCTTGGTGAGCTGCTTGCGGGAGTCGGCGAGGATGCGGGAACGCTCCTCCTGGGTCGAGCTGGAGATGGCGGCGTCGACCGCCCGCTCGATCATCTCCTGGAGTGTGTTCTCGTCGAGGACCTTGACCCTCTTGACGCCGCTCCCGGCGAGGCTCGCCAGGTCGCTGACGTGGGCGTTCTCGTCGATGACCTTCTTGAGATTGAACTTCCCTGCGTCCGCCATGGACCTTTCATCTTACGCCCTGAACGCGGGATGTGCAATGACCTTGGGCAAGATCAGCGGACGACCGGCTCAAGCCGCCCGGGAGGGAATTCAACCCGGAATGTCTTTCCGCGGGGGACGATCAGGCTGACGAAGCGGAGGTCGTAGACCTCGACGCCCCCGTCCGGGCGGAGGGTCCAGACCGGGGCGGCCATGAACCGTTCGAGCGCCCGTCCGCGCGGCGAGGCGCGGACCTCGGCCACGCGGGGCGCGGAGGGGGTCGTGGGGACCCCCGCGCGCCGTTCGCAGGAACCTCCCGGGACGGAGCAGAGATACACCTCCCAGGACTCTCCCGTGAGGACGGCCGCCCGGAAGCGTCCGGGCCCGAGCGGCTCGGGGAACACGCGGATCGCGTCGGCGCGGAGGTTCCGGGCCGCGAGCTCGCCCCGGATGGCCGATTCGGCCCGCGCATGGGCGGCGAGGCAGAGGATCACGTAGAGGCCGAGCGCGGCGACGGCCCCGCGATAGGCCTTCAGGCTCGCCGCCTCCGTTTTCAGCCAGCGTCCCGCCGCGATCGGCGCGAGCATCAGGCCCCAGATGCAGAGGTCGATGATGAACACCGAGGCCAGCTCGAAGCGGCGGAGCGTGAAGGGCCAGAGGAGGACCACGCCGAAGGAATTGACGAGGTCGAAGAGGAGATGGAGCGCGATGCCCAGCGCGGAGAGGCCGAACAGGACGCTCCAGGGCTGTTCCCGGTAGCGCCGGCGGAGGGCGAAGGCCAGCAGCGCGGCGAGCAGCGGCAGCGCGACGATCGCGTGGGTGTGGGTGCGCCGCAGCATGAAGCGGTCCCAGGGATCGAAGATCGTCCACACGATGTCGAGGTCGGGGAGGTTGGAGGCGAGGGCCAGGGTCACGGTGGTCCCTTCACCGAAGCGGCGGGAGAGGCCGCAGCGGGCGACGCCGATGCCGATGAGCGTGTGGGCGAGGTTGTCCACGGGAGCATTTAGCCTCAAGCCCGGGGGGAATGCATCAAGAATGTGGGCCCGGAATCGATCTCCGCGAATTCGATCGGATTTTTCGGAATATCGGCTCCGGCGTCGTATCACACTTCCAGTCTGGGGGTAAGTCCCAGGGGATATTGATTTTTTGAGGGAGACGACCATGCGGAAAATTCTGGCGACGCTGGCGATGGTGTTCCTGGCGGCGGGTTTGGCTCAGGCTCAGGGCCGCGGAGCGACCTTCCCCAAGCAGGAAGAGCTGAAGGACAAGGTCGGGTTTGACGAGGAGCAGCTCAAGAAGTCCGAGCCCATCGTCAAAGAGTACACGGACAAGCTGAAGGACCTTTCCGACAAGGCCAAGGACGCGGCGGACAAGAAGGCGGCCTTCACCGAGATCCGCACCGTCAAGACCGAGGGCATGAACAAGCTGAAGGAAATCTGCAAGGACGACGAGCAGAAGAAGAAGCTCGACGAGGCCTTCCCCGCCGGCAAGAAGAAGAACAACAACTAGCATTCACTCCCAGACGGGTTAGAGACCGGGCGCGCGGAGAGATCCGCACGCCCGGTTTTCTTTTCCCCCCGGACTTCCGCGCGGCTATTCTGGACCCGTGGCCGATTTCTACCAGACCGTTATCGACACTCAGGCCGGGACCGCGGAGGCCGACCACCTCGCCCGCCACGTCGTGTCGTACCTCGCGGCGAAGGGCGTCATCGCCTCCAATCCGAGCGAGGAGGGCGGATACCCGCGCGGGCCCAACGCGATGGACATCTCGGAGGGCGGCCCTTCGCGCGCCGGCCACGAGGCGCTGCCGCCGGTCTACTCCCATCTCCAGGTGATCATCGGCCGGGCCACCCATTCCGGCGACATGAGCGATCCCGGCCCGCCGAAGGCCTCCTGCCCCCGCTGCCGGGCGGCGCTGGACGATCCCGACGAGGAGTGGAGCGCCGCCGTCCAGGCCTGGCTGGCGGACGACCGCGACTCGACCCTTCTCTGCGCCGCCTGCGGCGCCGCCACGCCGGTGACCACCTGGCGCTGCGAGCCCGCCTGCGGCTTCGGCAACCTCGCATTCCGCTTCTGGAACTGGCCGCCCCTGCGCGGGGACTTCCTCGAGGACCTGGGGCGCGAGCTGGGCCACGCCATCTCCGTGGTTCGTGGAAAGCTCTGAGGGCGGTCACCGTAGGATAGACATGAGAAAAACCGCACCGTCGCTTCTCGTCCTGCTGCTCGCGTCCTCCCGGCTCCTCGCACAGGACCCCAATCCCCTCCAGGCGGCCTATGCGAAGCAGGAAGTGTCGATCCCGATGCGCGACGGGAAGAAGCTCTTCACGTCGATCTACGTGCCGAAGGACGCGTCGAAGCCGTGGCCGATCATGCTGACCCGGACGCCCTACAGCGTGAGCCCCTACGGCGCGGACAAGTACAAGACCGCCCTCGGCCCCTCGCCGCTCTTCTCGAAGGAGGGCTTCATCTTCGTCTACCAGGACGTGCGCGGTCGGAACATGTCCGAGGGCGAGTTCGTCAACGTCACGCCGCACCGGGCCGCCAAGACGAAGCCGGAGGAGATCGACGAGAGCAGCGACACCTACGACACCATCGACTGGATCGTGAAGAACGTGCCGAACAACAACGGGCGCGTCGGGATGTGGGGCATCTCGTATCCCGGCTTCTACACCGCCGCCGGGATGATCGACGCCCATCCCGCGCTCAAGGCCGCGTCGCCCCAGGCGCCCGTCTCGGACTGGTTCGTCGGCGACGACTTCCACCACAACGGCGCGTTCTACCTGGCCCACGCGTTCCGTTTCCTCGACCGCTTCGGCCACCCGCGGCCCGTCCCGGCGGTTCCCGGGCCCGCGCCGAAGCAGACCCTGACGGAGGCCTACAATTACTTCCTCGAGCTCGGGTCGCTGGCCGACATGGAGACGAAGCACTTCAAGGGCGACGTCGCCTTCTGGAGCGAGATGATGCGCCATCCCAACTACGACGACTACTGGAAGGCGCGCAACATCCGGCCCCACCTGAAGAAGATCCGGCCGGCGGTGATGACGGTCGGCGGCTGGTTCGACGCCGAGGACCTCTTCGGCGCGCTCAAGGTCTACGAGGCGGTGGAAGAGGGAAGCCCGGGCGCCACGAACATCATCGTCATGGGCCCCTGGTACCACGGCCAGTGGGCGGGGGGCGACGGCGATTCGCTCGGCAGCGTCCGCTTCGGCGGGAAGACCTCGGTCTTCTACCGGGAGCAGATCGAGTTCCCCTTCTTCTGCCGCTACCTCAAGGACCGCGAGGATCCGAAGCTGCCGGAGGCCTACATGTTCGAGACCGGCTCGAACGAGTGGAAGAAGTTCGACGCCTGGCCGCCGAAGAACGTCGCGAAGAAGTCCCTCTTCTTCCAGGGCGGGGGGAGGCTCTCCTTCGATCCGCCGCCCGCGGCGGGGAAGCCCGTCTACGACGAGTACGAGAGCGATCCTGCGAAGCCCGTGCCTTACATCAACGGCCAGGCGACGTGGATGACCCGCGAGCACATGGTGGACGACCAGCGCTTTACCTCGACGCGGCCGGACGTGCTCACCTACCGGACCGAGCCGCTCGCCGAGGATCTCACGATCGCGGGGCCGATCGTGCCGAGCCTGCGCGTGTCGACGTCGGGGACCGATTCGGACTGGGTCGTGAAGCTGATCGACGTCTACCCCGACGATTTCCCCGATCCGACGCCGCCGATCCCCGGGGTGAAGATGGGCGGCTACCAGCAGCTGCTGCGCGGGGAATGCTTCCGGGGAAGGTTCCGGAACAGCTTCGAGAAGCCCGAGCCCTTCGAGCCGTCGAAGGTCGAGAAGGTCGAGTACGTCATGCCGGACGCGCTGCACACCTTCAAGAAAGGCCACCGGATCATGGTGCAGGTCCAGAGTTCGTGGTTCCCGCTGGTGGACCGAAATCCCCAGAAGTTCGTGGACATCTACACGGCGACGACCGCGGACTTCCAGAAGGCGACCCAGCGCGTCTACCGCTCGTCGGACGCGCCCTCCTCGGTGCAGGTCCACGTGCTCAACTAGGATGAGCGAGGTCCTTGGGTTCGACGAGGGGGGATACCGCTTCATCCGGGGCGTGGCCCCCTATGCCGCCGG
>JACQFK010000510.1 GCA_016200125.1 Planctomycetota bacterium | reverse complement strand
GAGCGCGACTTGGGAGAGGTTCTGACGGCGCCCGTCGGGGTTGTCCTTTCCAAGACCGATGCCGTGCAACACGACGTCCTGTTCGTGTCCCGCAAGCGGTCCGGCCTGCTGAAGAAGGACGCCCTTCACGGCGCTCCCGACCTGGCGGTCGAGGTGCTGTCGCCGTCCACCTCGATCGTGGACCGCAACCGGAAACTCGCTCTCTATGAGAAGGCCAAGGTCCTCGAGTACTGGATCGTCGATCCCGTGAATCGCTCGATCGAGGTCCACGAATTCGGCGCCGCCCGTCGTCTCCGAATCCTCCAGGAAGGTCAGGCGTTTGAGTCGGCGGTCCTGCCCGGGCTCACGCTCAAGGTCTCCGAGATTTTCAGCCGAGTGCGCTGAAGGCGCCTCGTGACCCGCCCGCTCGCCCTCTGGCTCTGGTTCCTCCTCCTCCTCGCCGCTTCGTTGCTCTGGTACGGCGGCGTGAGCGAGGCGGGCCTCCCGGTGACGGCTGCTGCGTTTGCCGCGCTTTACATCGCCTCCCTGCTGCTCCTTCCCGAGCCGGCGCGTCTCACCCGGGGCGCGCTGATCTTCCTCGGCTTGCTCGCTGCGCTCTTTCTGATCCAGCTGCTCCCGGTCGCGCCGCTGCTCTTCCCCTATACGGCGGCGCTGCGGACGACGCACGGCGTGGGCCAGCTCTGGCCGGCGACCGCGGACGTCTTCTACACCGTGCGGGTGGCCGCTCAGGCCGCGACCTACGTGATGGCCGGCCTGCTGGTCCTGCGCCTGCGCCAGTCGGGGGTGTCGACCTCGCAGATCATCGCGGGGCTGCTGTTCGTGCTCCTGCTCGAGGCGGGCTACGGATTGCTGCGGCTCTTCGCGCGGATCGACCACGTCCCGTTCTATGCGCCGGCGCTGCCGCCCGACTCGGCGAGCGGCACGCTCGTGAACCGGAACAGCTTCGGGGGGCTGATGGCGCTCGGCCTCGTGCTCGCCGCCGTCCGCGCCTATGGCCGCTTCGCCTGGCCGCTGCGGGGCGGCAGCGATCCGGGGCGTCCGCGCTGGATGAGGCGGCTCGAGGGCGGCTGGGGCTGGGCGCTGGCGGCGGCGCTCTTCGCGGTGGCGCTGATGCTGTCGAAGTCCCGCGGGGCGGTGCTGGCGGCCGTCGGCGGCATCGCCCTGCTCCCGCTGCTCTATCGGGGGCGCGCGAGCGTGGCCGGCGCGGCGGCGCTGCTGGCGGTCGGCGGGCTCGCGGTGTTCGTGGCCAATCCGGCGGGCCTGCTGGAGCGCTTCGGCGCGATGGACCCCTTCGATCTCTCCTCGGAGTCGCGCTGGGTGATCTTCACGACGACGGCGCAGTCGGCGATGAAGCAGCCGCTCTTCGGCTTCGGCTGGGGGACGCATCCGCGCGCGTACCATCCCTTCCAGCCGGCCTCGCTGCCCGGCCAGGTGCAGCACGCGCACAGCGAGTACGTGAACGTGCTCTTCGAGGCGGGCTTCGCGGGGCTGCTGCTCCTGCTCGCGGGCCTGGGCGGGTGGTTCGTCCGGGCCTGGCGCGCGCAGAAGCCGCTGCCGGGGCCCGACCGGATGCCCGTGACGGCGGCGATCGGCGCGGCGGCGGTGATCGCGCTGCATTCGTTCGTGGACTTCGACCTGCGGATCACGTCGATCGGCATCGTCTGGGCGGCGCTGCTGGGCCTGGGATCGGCCGCGTCGCGGGACGGGACGCCGAGGCCGACCTGGCCGCTCCCGCTGGCGGCGCTGCTGGCGTCGGCGGCGCTCTTCGTCCTCCCGCTCAATCCCAAGTCCCCGGAAGGCGAGGCGGCGGCGCGCTGCGGGCTGGGCCTGTCGCCCTACGATCACAAGTCCGCCTGGGCGCTGGCGGAGGCGACTCAGGACCCGGCGCGGCTGGAGACGGCGGCGGACCTCTGGCCCGCGCATCCGGACCTGCAGCGCGAGGCGGGTCTGACCTTCTGGGAGCGCGGCGACCGGTCGCGCGCCGCGAAGTGCCTGCAGCGCCTGTTCGCCCAGGATCCGCATGCCGTGGCGGCCCTGATGGACGAGATCTGGCGGAAGGAGCTGCCGCTGGCGGAATACGAGGCGCTGATCCCGCCGAGCGCGGGAGCGCGGACGGTCTACGCGTCGTCGCTGGTGAAGCGGGGCCTGTGGAAGGAGGGGCTGGAGGCCTTCGATCGCGGGGTCCCGGCCGACGCGGCGCAGGCGGGGTGGTACGACTACTTTGCAGCGCAGCTCGAGGCGGCCGGCCAATGGGGCCTGGAGGCCTCGCTGCGGGACCGGCGGCTCTCGCTGCGTTCGGATGCCTGGGCGCACGGCGCTTCGGCGCGGGCCTGGCTGAAGCTCGGCGCCCTGGAGCGCGCCCAGGAGCGCGCGGTGACGGCGGCGCGGATCGACCCCGCGAACGCGGAGTGGCCCGCGCTGCGGGGCGCGATCCTGGAGGCGAAGGGCGACCGGGTGGGCGCGGTGGAGGCCTACACGGCGGCCTGCGCGCTGGCCCCGGCGGAGTTGGAATGGCGCCTGCGGCGCGGCCTGGTGGAGCTGGCCGACAAGACCTACGTCGCGGCGGCGGAGGACCTGCGCCAGGTGCTGCGTTCCCGTCCGCAGGACCGCCAGGCAGCGCTAGGCCTGGCCCGCGCGCTCGCGGGCCAGGGGCAGACGTCGAGCGCCATCATCGTCCTAGGCGACTGGATCCGGTCCCACCCGGCCGATCTGGAGGCGATCAACCTCAAGGGTTCGATGCGATAGGCGGGCCAGAGATCCGCTTCACTCCGGCTTGGCCGGATCGCCCAGGACGGAAATCAGCCAGTAGGTGAGGAGCACGGACGCTCCCAGGACGAGGAGCAGGATCCAGAAGCTCTTCCGCTTCCACCAGTTGCGCCGGCGGCGTCTCCACTTCCCCTCGGTGGGAGGCGGCGCGCCGGCGGCATCCATAGACCGCCTCTTTTCCCACATCCGCAGACGGGAGTCAACGGGATTGAACGGGCCGCGGAGCGGCGGTATAGTAGCGGGTCGCGTCCGTCGGGAATGGGTGGATGGAACATGCTGGAACTGGCGGCCTATCTCTTTCTCGTCTGCCTGCTGGGCATGGGAATCATGACCCCGGCGGCGATCCGCCTGGGCCGCTCCCTGGGCATCCTTGACCATCCGGGCGAACGCAAAGTTCATTCCGAGCCGGTTCCCCTGAGCGGGGGCTGGGCCCTCTTCGCGGTGCTCTCGATCGTCCTCTGGGGACACCTGGGGGTCGCCCTCCTCCTCCGCGGAACCGCGATCTCGAGCCGGCTCCCCGAATGGGTCTTCTACTTCGTCCTCCGGGCTCCTGAGCTCGCCGCGAAAATCCTGCCCGTCTACCTGGGGGCTGCCGCCATCTTCGTGCTGGGTCTCGTCGACGACATCCGGGGGATGTCCGTCCGGAGCCGCTTCGTCTTCCAGCTGGGCATCGCCGGCGGCCTCGTCGCCGTCGGCGTGCGCCCCAACCTCGAGTTCCTGCCCGCCTGGATGGCGGCCGGCGTCGGGATCCTCTGGATCGTCGGCGTCACCAACGCCTTCAACTTCCTCGACGGCCTGGATGGCCTCTCGACGGGGGTCGCGCTGGTGGCGACGATGGCCCTGCTCACGATCATGGGGATCTCGCAGCAGCCGAACGTCGTCTTCTTCCTGGCCGCCATGGCGGGAACGCAGCTGGGGTTCCTCCGCCACAACTTCCATCCGGCAAAGATCTTCCTCGGCAGCTCCGGGAGCCTCCTGCTCGGATACCTGATGGGCGTCTTCACGGTCGTGGTGACCTACTTCCACGGCAACTACGGAAACTGGATGATCCCCCTGCTGACCCCCGTGTTCGTGCTGGCGATCCCCCTCTACGACACGACCTCGGTCGTCCTCATCCGCCTGCTCCAGCGCCGCCCCGTCGCCATCGGCGACCAGAGCCATTTCCACCACCGCCTGATGCGCCTGGGCTTCTCCCACCGCCAGACGGTGAGCTTCATCCTCCTCATCGCGTTCTCCGTGGCCCTGAGCGGCGTGCGCCTCGTGAACTCCTCCCTGACCCAAAGTATCCTCATCCTGATTCAGATCGTCGGCATCATGGCGATCCTGATCATCGCGGAAAGGGTGGGAAGCCGCATCCGGAAGGACGTCGTCCGGCCGGCGCCTCCGCCCGGCGCCGACGAAGAAGCCGCCGATGCCGAGTCTGTCGGCGACCGGATCGTGCGGTGAGGACCCGCGGAACGCAGGCCGCCCATGACTGAAAGGTCCCACCGGCATCACGGACAACCGGAGCCAACTTCGGACATTCTGACGTGGCAGTAATCCGTCCCTCCGCAGGGGTCCGGCGCCACCCGGGGATGGAGTCCTCGTGAAATCTCTTCTCCAATCGCTCAAGGTAGCCGGTTTCACGATCGTTGTTCGTGCCATAGGAGCCGCGAAGGAGATTGTCGTCGCTGGCCTCTTCGGCACGAGCGACGCGCTGGATGCATTCCTGGGAGCCTCGGTTCTTCCTGTTCTGGCGATCAATGTCCTGTCTCCACGCTCGGCGTCGCTCTGATTCCCCGCATCGCGAAGCTCGAAGCGGAACGGGGGGCGGAGACGGCGCAGATGCTGGCGTCGAAGGTTCTCGTCGGTCTGACCGGCTTCCTGGTCGGGTTGGCGACGGTGCTGGAACTCACCGCCCCGGTCTTGATTCCCCTGCTCTATCCCGGATTCGACGCTGCAAAACAGGCGACAACCGTCTCCGCCTTCAGAATCCTGGCGCTGACGATCCCCCTCAGCGGAGTGGCTGCCGTCTGGGGCGGCCTTCTCACCCTCAAGAGACGCTACTCTATCGTCGCTCTGGCACCCATGATGACGCCTCTCCTCACCCTGGCGCTTGTACTTTCCCAAGGAGCGAAAAGCGGCATCATCCCGCTGGCTCTCGGAGCGTTCTCCGGCTCCCTGCTCGAGACGCTGCTTCTGGGCGCCGCAGTGAAACGAACCGGATATCCGGTCCTTCCCCGCTGGATCCCGCACGCGGACGCGGAAGTGAGGCCGGTTTTGAAGCAATATGCCGCCATCGCGGTGGCCGCGCTGTTCTCCAGCAGCAGCCTTCTCGTCGATCAGACGATGGTGTCGTCACTCGGACCCGGAAATCTGTCCGCGCTGTCTTATGGCTCCAAGATCAGCGGGATGATTCTCTCGGTCCTGTCGACAGGGCTGGCGATGGTTCTGCTGCCGCGGTTCTCGGAATTTGCTGCCCGGCGGAATTGGCGGGAACTCCGGATCCATCATTCCACGATCTGCCGCCAGGTGACGATGGCGAGCATCGCCGCCGCCATAGTGCTCGCCTTTTTCTCGCCGGCAATCATTCAGTTCCTCTTCGAGCGGGGCGCCTTCAAGACATCGGATACCCTTGCGGTGAGCCGGATTC
>JACQFK010000501.1 GCA_016200125.1 Planctomycetota bacterium | reverse complement strand
CTCCGTGGTCGGCACGAGCTTCTCGGAGGAGCTCGCGAAGACGCCGTAGAGCGAGTAGTAGTCCTTCGTCGGGATGGGGTCGAACTTGTGGTCGTGGCAGCGGGCGCAGCTGATCGTCAGCGCCATCATGCCCCGGCCCAGCGTGTCGAGGCGGTCGTCGATGATGTCGTGGATGTTCTGGAGGAAGCGCGGGCCGAGCGTGAGATAGCCCATCGCGGCCAGGTCGCGGTGATCGTCGCCGGCGACCAGCTTGTCCGCGGCGATCTGGAGCATGAGGAAGCGGTCGTAGGGGAGGTCCTCGTTGAAGGCGCGGACCACCCAGTCGCGGTAGGCCCATGCATGGGCGAAGCGGCTCTCGTCGCGGTCGGCGTAGACGTAGCCCTTCGTGTCGGCGTAGCGCGCGACGTCCAGCCAGTGGCGGCCCCAGCGCTCGCCGTAGCGCGGCGAGGCGAGGAGGCGCTCGACGACCTTCTCGTAAGCGTCGGCGGCGGGATCCTGGACGAAGGCGTCGATCTCCTCCGGGGTGGGGGGCATGCCCGTGAGGTCGTAGGAGACGCGGCGGATCAGCGTCCGGCGGTCCGCGGCCGGCGAGAGGCGCAGCCCCTTCTCCTTGAGCTTCGCCTCGATGAAGGCGTCGACGCGGGTCAGCGGCGACCCCTTGAGCGGCTGGAAGGCCCAGTGGGCCTTCACCTTCTCGGGATCGACGCGCGGCTTCGCGGCGGTCTTGGCGCGGGGATCGGGCGCCCCGCGCCTCACCCAGGCTTCGAAGTCGGACACCTGCGCGGGATCGAGCCGCTTCTTGGGCGGCATCTTGAGGTCTTCGTCGACGTAGCGGATCGCCTTGATGAGGAGGCTGCGGTCGAGGTCGCCCGGCACGACGGAAGGCCCGAGATCGCCGCCCTTCAGCGTGCCTTCGCGCGTGTCGAGGAACAGATTGCCCTTGAGCTTCTCGGCCGTCGCGCTGTGACAGGAGTAGCAGCGCTCGACCAGGACCGGGCGGATCTTCTGCTCGAAGAACTCGAGGCCGGCGGGATCCTGGGGGGCGGCCGCCTCCTGACGCGCTTCCGCGCCGAGGACCATCAGGACCAGGAGGACTCCCGCCCTCATGACCGTTCGTTCCCGGAGCCGCGGATTCATTACTTCAACAACCCCACCTGCTTCAGTTCCTTCCGGAACATCTCCATCATGCGCGTCATCGCGCGCCGCGCGCCGGCGGCGTCGCCGCGGCGGATGGCGTTGTAGACGCGCACGTGCATGTCGTAGGACGTGTCCATGTCCGGCACGCCGGGCCAGGCGGCGATCATCACCTCCGTGATGCCGTCGCGCAGGCAGTTCATCAGCCGCTCGAGGAGGCGGTTGTGGGAGGCGGCGGCGATCGCCTGGTGGAAGCGGAGGTCGGGATCCGTCACGTCGATCGGCTTGGCGAGCTTGGACTTCATGTCGTGCAGGGCCGACTCCATCGCGGCCAGGTCCTTGTCGTCGCGCCGGTCGGCCGCGCGGGCCGCGAGGTGGACCTCGAAGAGCACGCGGGTCTCGACCAGGTCCTCGATCGACGGCCGGTCGAGCATGAACAGGAACTCGAGGGGCGTCTTGAGCACGTCCGTCCCCGAATCGGCCACCTGGGTCCCCGATCCGTGGCGCGTGTCGACGACGCCCATCAGCTCGAGGGTGCGGAGCGCCTCGCGGAGGGAGGGGCGGCTGACGCGGAGCTTGCGCGAGAGCTCGCGCTCGCTCGGCAGCCGGCTCCCCGCGGTGAGGATCGGCTTGAGCCGCCCGAGGACGCCGTCGACGACCGAGGTCTTGCGCTTCATAAGTGGTCTGACCACTTTACGATACGGCCCGGACCGCGTCAAGATTGCGCGATTATTTGAGGGAGGCGAGGTACGCCAGCAGGTCGCGCAGCTCGTCGCGGCTGAGCTGGGCGTCCAGGCCCTGCGGCATGATCGACGTCTTGCCCGTCTGCAGCACGTCGATCGACGCGCGCGGGACCCGCTTCTCGGTCCGCTCCGGCGTGAACAGGTAGATCGCGTCGGCCGTCTCGCGCGCGATCAGGCCGTCGAGGATCGCGCCGTCCCTGGTGCGGATCAGGTAGGGCTCGTAGCCCCGGGCGAAGCTCGCGCTGGGGAAGACGACGGACTCGAGCAGGTCCTTGCCCGTGCGGATCGACGCGATCTTCGAGAGGTCGGGCCCGACGCGGCCGCCCTGGGACTGTACCGCGTGGCAGGTCGAACAGGCGGCCTTCTTGCCGAAGAACACCTCGCGGCCCTGCGCGGCGTCGCCGCCCTTGAGGACGGGCTCCAGCTCCGCGAGCCGCGCCTTCTGCTTTTCCGTGTCGACGTCGAGCCGCCTGATCAGGGGCGCCGCCTGGGTGCGCACCTCCTCGGGATAGCTCTTGAGCGCGCGGCGGAGCGACTCGGCGGGAAGGGCCTCGACGGCGGGCGACTTCTCGAGCTGGACGACGAGCTCCTTGCCGGCCTTGGCGCTGACCGACTTCTCGTAGGCGCCGAGCAGCTTGGGCATCTCGAGGGCCCCGGCGGCGCCCACGGCGGGCGCGAGGCGGAAGAGCTGGTCGTCGCTGAGACCGGCGGCGCCGAGCGCCTGGGCGGCGGCGAGCCGCAGCAGCGCGGGCTTCTCCTTGTCCAGGCACTCGCGGAGGAAGCCGAAGAAGGCCGATTCGAGCTTCGCGATCCGCGGCGCGGCGGCCAGGAGCGCGTCGACGCGAAGCTCCTCGGGACGGCCGCTCTCGCGGGCGAGGCTGAGCAGGGCGGCGTCGAAGTCGGGGGCGCCGGTGGCGCGGATGGCCGCGACCGCCTGGCGGACGACGCGCTCGTCGGCGTGGTCGAGGCTCCAACGGAGCTCGGCGGCCCAGGTCGCGGGGATGCGGTCGAGCGGCGCGCGCGCTACCGATTCGAGCAGGATGAGCCGCGAGTCGACGGAGGTCTTCGGGCTCCGGAGCGCCTGGGCGACGAGGTCCTGGACCCCGGCGTCCTTCGAGAACGCCGTGAGGATCGCGCCGAGCTCGGGATTCGGCTTCTCCGAGCCGAGCCAGTCCTTGAGCAGGCCGAGGAGTTCGCCCGACCAGCCGCGCGCCGTGACGATCGCCAGCGCCGCCTGCTGGAG
>JACQFK010000500.1 GCA_016200125.1 Planctomycetota bacterium | reverse complement strand
TCGGGCCGCATCTTGGAGCCGCGGTAGTTCATCGACTCGACGACCCAGACGCGGCAGCGCTCGTCGACGTCCATGTCCGTGGGGTTGATGAGCCCCGGCTCGCCGGCCCAGAAGGTGACTTCAAGGCCCTCATGGACCTTCATGGCCTTCAGCGAGTCTTCAACCGACGGCGCGCCGGTCTTCTTCTTGTCTTGCGCCGAAATCGGGACGCAGGCGAGGATCAGGGCCGACAGAAGCAGGCTGGTTCTCATGCGTGAAGCTCCTTGTGACGCTTGCTCATTCGAAGTAGTTGCTTACTATATAGCAGTCCCGCCCCGGCCGTGTTTCTTTAAATTACGCCAGAACAGTCCGCTCGCCGCGGAGTTTATAGAGGGTCCCATGAAATACTTGGCCGCGCTCCTGCTGCTCCTCTGCGCTCCCGGCCCGCCGCAGCCGAAGCCTCCCAACCTCCTCTTCATCCACGCGGACGATCTGGGCTACGGCGACCTCGGCTGCTACGGCCAGCAGAAGATCCCGACGCCGAACATCGACCGCCTGGCCGCGGAGGGGATGCGCTTCACGCAGTATTACGCGGGGAGCACGGTCTGCGCCCCGTCGCGCTGCGTCCTGATGACCGGCCTCCACACGGGCGGCTGCTTCATCCGCGGCAACGCCAAGGCGGACTTGCGGCCCGGCGACACGACCGTCGCGGAGGTCCTGAAAGGAGCCGGGTACGCGACCGGACTGGCGGGAAAGTGGGGCCTGGGCCACGAGGGCTCCCCGGGCGTGCCGACGAAGAAGGGCTTCGACTTCTTCTACGGCTACCTCGACCAGACCCACGCGCACAACTACTGGCCGACCTTCCTGATGCGAAACGAGGAGCGCGTGAAGCTCAAGAACGTCGTGCCGAACGAGGGCCCGGTGGGCCAGGGCGTGGCCTCGGAGCGCGTGGAGTACAGCGCGGACCTCATCCACCAGGAAGCCCTCGCCTTCCTCACCCGGAACCGCGAGAAGCCCTTCTTCCTCTACCTCGCTCCCACGCTGCCGCACGCCAACAACGAGGCCAAGAACAAGGGGATGGAGATCCCCGATTACGGCGAATTCAAGGATAAGGACTGGCCGGACCCCGAGAAGGGCCGCGCGGCGATGATCGCGCTCCTGGACCGCAACGTGGGCGCCGTGATGCAGCGGCTCAAGGAACTGGGGATCGACCAGGAGACGATCGTCTTCTTCACCTCGGACAACGGGCCCCACAACGAGGGCGGCAGCAGCGCGGCGTTTTTCAACAGCAGCGGGCCTCTGCGGGGCAGCAAGCGCGACCTGACCGAAGGCGGCATCCGCGTGCCGATGATCGTGCGCTGGCCGGGCAGGATCGCGGCGGGCGCCGTGAACGACTTCATCTGGGCCCACCAGGACTTCCTGCCCACGGCCGCCGAACTGGCGGGCGCGAAGGCGGCACCGGTCGATGGATTCTCCGTCGTGAAGACGCTGCTGGGGAAGGCTCAAACGCCGCACAACTACCTGTACTGGGAGTTCTACGAGCGCGGCTTCGACCAGGCGATCCGCATGGGGGACTGGAAGGCGATCCGCAACGGGCTGGGCGAGCCGCTGCAGCTTTACAATCTGAAAACCGACCTCATGGAGAAGACGAACGTCGCCGCGCGGAACGAGGAGTTGGTCGCAAAACTCGACGCGCTCATGAAGTACACGCACTCCGATTCGGAGCAGTGGGTGCCCAAGAAGGTGAAGAAATGAGACTGCTTCTCGCGCTGCTCGTCGTCGCCCCCTTCGCGTGCGCGGCACAGGACAAGCCGCCGCGGCCGAACTTCGTGATCATGATGTGCGACGACCAGCGCTGGGACGCGATGTCGCTCGCCGGGAACACGATCCTGAAGACGCCGAACATGGACCGGATCGGCCGCGAGGGGATCGTGTTCCGCAACGCCTTCGTCACCAACTCGCTCTGCGGCCCGAGCCGCGCGACGATCCTGACGGGGACCTACTCGCACACGAACGGGATGATCGACAACCGACCGAAGACCGACATCCGGCCTGAGGCGCCCTGGATGCCCGACCTGCTCCGCGCCGCAGGCTACGAGGTGGCCTTCTGCGGCAAGTCGCACCAGAAGAACGCCGTGCGCGACCGCAAGTGGGACTACTATTTCGGCTACAAGGGGCAGGGCCGCTACAAGGATCCGATCATCGCCGAAGGGACGGACGGGAAGGACCAGGTCTATCCGGGCTGGATGGACGACGTCGTCACCGACAAGGCCATGGGCTGGCTGAAAGGTCGGAAGGAGAAGCCCTTCTGTCTCTTCCTGTTCTTCAAGGCCTGCCACCGGAGCTGGGAGCGGCCGGAGCGTCTCAAGGATCTCTACAAGGACATCACGGTGCCGAAACCGCCGCTCTGGGGCGATCCGGGCGTCGGCAAGCCCAAGGCCTTCCTCGAGGCGGACAACGTGATCGGCAGCTTCAAGGACCTCCAGGACTACGACAAGTTCATGAAGGACTACTACGCGACGCTCGTCGGCGCGGACGAGAACGTCGGCCGCGTGCTGGAGACGCTGACGTCGATGGGCAAACTCGACGACACGCTGGTGCTGCACACCGGCGACAACGGCTTCTTCCTCGGCGAATGGAACCGGATGGACAAGCGCTTCATGCACGAAGTGTCGATCCGCGTGCCGATGGTCGTACGCTACCCGAAGCTGATCAAGGCGGGGAGCGTCTCGGAGCGGATGGTGCTCAACCTCGACATTGCGCCGACGCTGCTCGACCTGGCGGGCGCGGCGATCCCGAAGGAGATGCAGGGCCGCAGCTGGGTGCCGCTCTTCAAGGACCAGAAGGCGGAGTTCCGCAAGGACTGGCTCTACGAGTACTACGAGTACCCGGACGCCCACAAGGTGCGGCCGCAGCGGGGCCTGCGGACGGAGCAGTGGAAGCTGATCCACTATCACCAGGCCCCGGAGGAGTTCGAGCTCTACGATCTCGAGAAGGATCCCTGGGAAAAGGAAAACCTCTACGGCAAACCGGAGCAGGCCGAGCGCACAAAGCAGCTCAAAGCGCGGCTCGAGGAGTTGAGGAAAGAAACGGGGGACAACTAGTTTTCCGTGAACCACGTGCTTTCGCGCACGTCTATGATGGGTAGATGGAGCTCACGTTCATCCTGACCGAAGAGTGCAACCTCCGCTGCACCTACTGCTACCAGAAGAACTATCCCCGCAGCGTCATGCCCGTCCCGGTGGCGCTGAGCGCGATCGACGGCGCGATCCGGAACGGCGCCCGGCGCCTGGAGCTCACCTTCTTCGGAGGAGAACCGCTGCTGCAGGCCGGCCCGCTCTTCGAGATCCTGGGCCGCGCGCGGGAGCTGGAGCGGGAGCGAGGCATCCCCATCACGGCGAAGACCTCCACGAACGGACTTGCCCTCGATGATCGGGTGATCGCGCAGGCTGCGCGCCTCGGCCTTTTCATCTCGCTGAGCCACGACGGGGTGCGGGAGGCCATGGATGCAGGGCGCGTCACGCCCGAAGGCGCTTCCGCCTTCGACCGGGTGGAAGCAGCCCTCAGGCGCCTGGTCGCCGCCCGAATGCCCTTCGGCGTCTACTCGGTCATCACGCCGGGCAACGTGCGGTATCTGGCCAGGAGCCGCCGCCACCTCTGGGAGGCCGGGGCACGGCTGCTCATCAGCGCCATCGACTATACGGCCGACTGGGATCCGGATGCCCTCCGCCGGCTCCTCAAGCAGTACGAGGAGCTGGGCGATTTCTACCGCAGCCTGCTCCGCGAACGACGCGACATGCACTTCGAGCCTTTCGACTCGCGGATTTCGCAGGTCACGCGTCCCGCGGACTGGAAGTCCTGCGCGCCGGGAGTCCGGCACGTGACGGTGGCGCCGGACGGCGCCCTTTACGGCTGCGTCGAGTACTTCTACCGCCGCCTCGGGTCGATCGGCCGGGCGGAGACCTGGCTGGACGCCGCGCGCCTGCGCGAACTCTCCCGGAATCGGCAGCATCCCCCGGACGAATGCGGCGATTGCGTGCTCAACGATCGCTGCAACAACGACTGCGCCTGCATCAATCTCCGGACGACCGGGCAGGCGAACGTCCCGCCCGCCTCGCTCTGCATCACGGAACAGGAGACGATCCGGGCGGCGGACCGACTGGCGGCCCGACTCTACCGCGAACGCCTGCCCGAGTTCCTCCTGCGCCACTACAGCGGGAGCTATCACCTGTTGTCGAGCGTCGAACGCTGGTTGGAATCGATGGGGGTCTCTCATGAGCCTGCTGAAGCCGGTCCCCGGTCCCTATGAGCCCGCGTATCCGCCGCCCAGAAGAAGGCGGACGGGATCGCCAGGGAGATCCTGGGCCAATACAAGGTCGGGGGCTGGAATGCGATGACGAGCATCTATCCCAGTAAAGCCCTGGGACCGAATCCGATGGTGAAGTATCCCCTGATCCCGATTTCCTACGGTAACTCCTACGTGGGGCTCTTCGATTCGGAAAAGGCGATCCAGTCCACGAAGCGTCTGTTCGAGGCTTACGGCGTGAAGCTTCAGCCGAAGGGCGCCGTCAAGGGCGAAGGCTTCGCCTTCGAGGCCGACGGCTGGGACGCCGAGCGGAAGATCGGATTCCGCCTGATCCGCCCCGGCGAGCAGCCGCGGGACACGCAGGAGGCCAAGCCGACGGCGGAGCCCGAGAAGGCGCTGGAGGCCGGCGAGATGGAGCCCCTGGGCAAAGCGATGACGGCTGGCCAGCTCAAGATGTTCGTCGCGGAGACCCACGGCTTCCCGAACATGGACGGCGATCTCTACACGCCGATGGAGTACTACCTCCAGTCGGTGATCGACTACCTGAACTGGGCCCTGGGCGGCGCGGAGATCGACAAGGAGAAGATCTTCGGCCGGGTTCCCAAGGGCCGCCAGCGCTGACGGCTCAGAGCCTGTGAACCAACCTCCCCCCGAGTAGGCGGAACGAAAGATCCCGGGTGAGCACCGGGTTTCCGGCGCTGCGCTATTGGTCCTTCCTTCTGCGTCCGCCTCCTGATTCAGCCGTGCCGGACTCCCAGGCTCAAGCGACTGCGATCAGCTTGAGGATGTTGTAGGTCAGAGCCGCCCAAACCACCACGCACCCCACCTTGGGCAGCCCGCGCACTCGTAGAGCATCCAAGGCCCGATTGCAACGCAAGTCGGCGTTGGTCGTCTCCGCCGTAGCCGCCCGGTCCTTGTAGATCTCCTTGGCTTCCGGGGTGCCCATCCGAACCCGCCAGTCCGCCACTTCCGGAGAGTCCTTGGGTTTGGGTTGGTGCGGATCCACCGTCTCGTCTTTGGGCTTCTGCACCGGGGCGAAGACCGTCACTCCCTGCTGGCTGGCTTGTTCGATCGCTTCTTTCTTGGCGAAGCCGCCGTCGACCAAGTACTCCGGCGGGACCTGCCCGTGCTGCTTCTTGATGTTCTGCAGCATCGGAGGCATCTGCGCCATGTCGTTCCCGGCGTTCGTCACCTCCACACCGACGATCACTCGGGTCTTCGCATCCGTGGCAAACTGGGCGTTGTAGGCCGGCCGGAAACCTCCGTCCGCCATCTTCATCACACGGGCTTCCGGGTCCGTCGTCGATACCCTCGCCTTTGCCTCGTCCTTCTTCTCCTTGGCTTCTCGAGCCTTCGGCAGTTCTTCAAGCGCCTTGGCGACGCGCTCCTGTCGTTCCCGAGCCGCACGCTCCTGCGCCGCCTTCCGCCGGGCCGACATGTCCTCTCCGGATTCCGCCTCCCGGGCCGTTTCCTGGACCTGCTCCTGCGCTTCCTGAAGGCACTCCTTCAGGCTCTTCTCCCGACGGAAGGACGCCGCCCCCGCGCTCGCCCGGATCCTCATCCCGTCCTGTGCCACCCGCTTGAGTTCGACCAAGCCCTGGTGCGTCAGAACTCCAAGAATCTGCGCGAACAGGTCGTTCAGGGCCTCCCGATGATCCACCCGGAAGTCCGAAAGGGTGTGGTGGTTGACGTGCACTCCTCCGCAGATCCACTGGTAGGCGTGGTGCATTGCTTCCAGTCGCTCCACTTCCCGCGCGCTGCCGATTCCTTCGCTGGTCGCATAGATCCACAGGGCCACCAAGACTCTCGGGTCGATCCCAGGCCTCCCGGAATGCCCCTCACGCGCGGTGATTGCCGCCTCGAACTTCGACAGCTCCAGCTTCTCGACGACCGCCCAGATGGCTCGCGCGGGATGATCCTCGGGAAGCAGCGACTCCAGGTCCGTGGGCATGAATCGCATCTGCTGCCGATCCGGCCTCATCAGGCGGGGGGCTCCCAGCGGACGATTCTCCGGGGACGGCGGGGTCTTGCCGCTTTCAGGTATGCGGCCGAAGATGTCTTCGTTGCTCATCGCGCCCCTCTCCAGATTCCTCTTCACTTCTAACCCGGGAGGGCAGCCGAGAGTTTTTAAACTTCGCCTACCGTGACGATTTATTCACAGGCTCTCAGCGGTCGGAGGCCTTCCGGGCCCAGGCGCGGAGGGCGTCGCGGTCCTCGAGGACGTCGGCGGGGACTTCATAGTAGTTCTTCGAGGTCATGCGGGCGCTGGGCTTGAAGGGCTTCATCCCCCGGCGCAGGTACTCCTTGCGGGCGCGGGGGCCGGTGCGGAAGTAGAGCCGCCCCTTGAAGAGGATGCCGAAGAAGGCGTCGCCGCGGTAGAGGCCGTAGCCGCCGAACATCGGGCGGATTTCCACCCCGGCGCCGAGCTGCTCGGCGACGAAATCTCGGAACGAGTCTCTCTTCTTCATGGGTGGAAAAAGATGATGAGCGCTCCGACGGCGCAGAGGACGAGGCCGAGGATCAGCTTCTCGTAGCGCTCGAAGACGGCGAACTGGAGCCGCTCGACGCCCAGGGACGTGAGCCCGACGAGGAGGAGCATCACGCCGACCGTCGTGACCAGCAGCACGGCGGCGATCGACAGGATCATGGACCAGCCGGCGCCGGCGGTGGCGACGATGAGGAGCATGATCGAGGCGGAGCAGGGAGAGACGGCGAGCGAGAAGGAGAGGGCAAGGATCGCGGCCTTTCCCTGCGCCGCCTTGTCCTGCTCGTGGTGGTGCCCCGCGTGGAGCAGATGGGCGCCGAGATAGACCGCCCCCAGGAGGATGAGGATGGCGGCGCTGATCTGCGTCAGCAGATGCTCGTGGTGCTCCATGAGCTTGCGGCCGGCGACGGCCAGGGCCGCGCCCAGGGTGACATTGACGACGACGTGGATCAGCCCGGCGACGGCCGTGATGCCGAGGGTCCTCCGCCGGCTCCATCCCTGCGCGCGGCCGACGAGGACGAAGCAGAGCCAGTGGCTGGGGATGAGCGTGTGCAGCAGCGAGAGCGTGAAGGTGTAGAGCAGCGGCAGGCTTTCCATGGGGTCCGGGATTATACACGCCGGCGGGACGCGGGTCATAAAAAAGGGGGCGCCCCCTGCGGGACGCCCCCCTGGATATCGCGTCGGGCCCTTACTCCGCCTTCGTGGCGTGGGGCATGTGGCCGGACTTGGCGCAGACCTTCTTCAGGCCGCCGCCGAAGGCCGCCGGCTTGCAGTCGTCCTTGTGCTTGACCTGGTCCTCGATGTCGGCCTTGGCGCCGCATTTCTCGCAGACGTAGCTGATGCGGGCCTTGTCCTCGATCGGCGTGTCCTGGACCTTCTTCTTGGGGTCGACGGGCCGGGGGACGAGCTTGAGGCAGTACTCGATCTCCGTGGGCTTCGTCTCGCAGCGCTTGCAGAGGTTCCCGCGGATGTCGTCGGGGGTGAGTTCCCGCTTGTCCTTCTCGCAGTAGTAGCCCTTGATGGACCTCTTGCAGTCGCAGGGCCCGGTCATGGCCTTCGCGGCTTCCTTGTCCTTCTCCATCTTGGCAAGGATGGGCTTCAGCTCGGGGATGTTCTTGGCGATCCCGTCCGGGTCGCTGGCAAACTTGCCTTTGCAGCCGCCTCAACAGAAGCCGATCGTCACCCCCTTGTAGGTGGTGGTGAGGTCGGGCTTCGCCGGCTCACCTTTGATGGGGCACTTGGCATTGATGGGTTTGCCGGCCTGGGCTCCCGCCGTAGCGACAAGGAGAAGAAGTACGAACGACGCCGAAATGAGCCGCCTCATGCTGATCCCCTCCAACGATACCTACGCTACGCCTGACCCGGGCGGCGGGTTTTAACTACTTCTTCTCGCCGCCGTGAGGGGGGGTGCCCGACTTGGAGCACACCTTGATGGCGTTCTTCGACGCGCAATCGGCCTTGTGCTTCACCTCGCCCTGCGAGTCGCCGGTCTCCTGGCAGCCTTCGCAGAACCAGACGATGCGGGCCTTGTCCTCGTAGGCGAAGTCGTAGAGCTTGCCTTCGAAGAGGATGGGCTTCTCGCTCCGCTTGTCGGGCTGGCCGTCGACCATGTAGTACTTCTTCACGCAGAGGTCGATCTTCTTGGGCTTCTCCTCGCAGCGCTTGCAGACGCCGTTGCGCATGTCCTCCTGGGCGAGCATGCGGTCGCACTTGATGCAGTAGACGCCCTTGACGATCTTCTTGCAGTCGCAGAGGACCTCGGGCTTCTTGAAGGGCGCGCCCGGCTCGGGCTTGGCCTCCGGCTTGGGTTCCGGCTTCGGCTCCGGCTTGGGGGGAGGCGGAGGCGGGGGCGGCGGAGGCTTGGGCGGATCCTTCGGCATCGCGGGCGCCGGCTTGGGAGGATCCTTGGGCATGGCCGGCTCCGGCTTCTTCATCTCCGGTTCCGGCTTCTTCATCTCGGGCTCGGGCTTGGGTTCCGCCTTGGGCTCGGGCTTCGGCTCCGGCTTGGGGAGCGCGGGCTCGGCCTTCGCGATCGAAGTGTCGGGATCCACGGGGCGGCCCTTGGCGAGGGCCGTCTCGGCTTCCGCCTTCTTGAGCTGCTCCAGAGTCTCGGGCTTGTACATCAGGTACCGGTAGTGCTCGGTGCCCTTGAAGCGGGGCGCCTCGAGGCGGTAGTGGTCGGCGGCGATCGTGTACTTCTTTTCCTCGGCCAGCTTCCGGCCGCGGTCGTCGACGGACTTGAATTCCGCGTTGATCGAGTCGCAGACCTTGGCGACCAGGCCGCCGGCCGCGTTGGGATCCGTGTTCGCCTTCAGGTCCTTGAGGGCCTGGAGGGCGTCGCTGAAGCGGCGGTCGCGCAGGGCGGACTGGATGCGGGCGTCGACGCTCGCAAAGTCGTCGCGTCCGATCTGGTCGTTGCGCCGCTGCTTGAGCGTGCCGACGAGGGCGTCGAACTGGGGATAGAGGGCGCCGTGCGTCTCCGCCAGGGCGGCGGCTTCGCTGATGACGGAGTCCTCGACGGGGTCGGCCTCGGCGGCCTTGCTGAACTTCTTGAAGGCGGCCTCCGCCTCGCGGAACTTCTCGTTGCTCTTCCACTCCGCCGCGGCGCGGGCCGCCGCCTTCTCGGAGGACTGCTTCTCATGCTTGTCCCAGAGATACCAGCCGCCGGCCGCGAGGCCGATCAGCACCAGGATCGAGGCCGCGGTGCCGACCCAGCCGGAGCTCTTCCCGCGCGCGAGGGCGCGGCGCGTGGCCTTCCGGCGCGCCTCTTCCATCGAGTCCGAGCGCTCGGAGCGCGCGGTGGGCGCCGAGGAGGCGGCGGAGGGGGAGGGCCTCTCGTCGGAAATCCTGGGAGAGGGGGCCGCGATGGCCGCAGGGACGGCGACGGCCGCCGGCAGGGCGGCGGGGGGAGGCGCGACCGCCCGGCCCGCCGGGGTGTCCAGCGCCAGCACGTGGATCGTGGTCAGGCCGATGACGATCTCATCGCCCTTGGACAGGACGTGCGTGTTGACGTCCTTGCCGTTGACCTTGGTGCCGTTGCCGGAGCCCAGGTCGTTGATGAGGTATTCGCCGTTGACCTTCTCGATCTTGGCGTGCTTGCGGGAGGATTTCTTGTCGGGGAGCGGGAGGACGTTGTCGGCCGAGCGCCCGATCGAGATCTCGGGGACGTCGAACGCGACCTCGCGGCTCTCGCTGTCGCACTTCACCAGGAGCTTGATCATTCCCGCCTCCAAGCGGCCCCCCTAGGGGCCGGGTTCGAACCCTTCCACCGACGGCCAGTATAGTAGTATTACGCTTTTCCCGGTCAATCCGTTGACCCCGGGCGCGGAACCCTTACTTGATGGGCTCCCCGCCGTGGGGGGGAGTCCCCGAGGCCTCGCAGGCCTTCAGGATCTTCTTCTCGTGCTCCTTGGCCTCGTGGGCGATCTTCGCCTCGTCGCGGGCCGACTGGCCGCAGCCCATGCACTTGAAGACCACGGGGACCTTCTGGGTCTCGAAGACGCAGCACTTCTTGCTCTTGCAGCAGTTCTCCAGGTGGGGCGACTGGCCGTGCATGCCGCAGCGGGGGATCCACTTCTTGACGCAGACCTTGAGCTTTTCGGTGACGGTTTGGCAGTCCTTGCACTTCTCCCCCTCCAGCTGCTCCTTCTCGCGCGTCTTCTTGCACTTGGAGCACCAGACGGCGTCTTCCACGGCGGCGACGTCGCAGGGGATCGCCGCTTTCTTGTCGCCGTCCTGGGTCAGGGCGGCGGCGGTCATGGCCGCCAGCGCGCAGAGCAGGCCCAGGGAGATCCTCGCGAAGGTCATAGGGTCCTCTTCCAATTAGACTACCCTTGGAACACGTTTCGTGCATCTCCGGTTGCGATGGTCGGGAGGGCCCCGGTATCATCAACTCATGAGCGCCTCGGGGAAGGGGTTCCGGATCCTGGCGGCGGGCCTCCTGATGCTCTGCGGGGCGCTCCCCGCCCACGCCGGCATGCCCTCGTTCACGCTGACGGACATCGGTCGGGCGCGGCTGGACAGCATCTCCTTCTTCCTGATCCTGGTGCTCCTCCTCGCCCTCTGCGTCAAGGGGCTCTGGAACTACCTGGCGAAGGATTTCGCGAAGCTCCCGCGCATGACCTACCCGAAGGCCCTGACCGCGGTCGCGCTCTGGGGCCTGCTGTTCCTCCTCGTGCTGACGATGATCTCGGGCGCGCGCGAGCTGATGACGCCGGGCGCCTGGGAGAAGCAGGGGGCGACCTACCGGCTCAAGGACGGCCCGAAGTGAAGCGGGCGGCCTGGACCGCCCTGGGGATCATTCTCTTCCTGGTCCTCTTGTTCGGCATCCTGATCGGCTTCATCGATGTCTGGCTCATCGAAGCCCTCGTTCACCTGGCGACCGGGTGGGCCATCCACGCGTTCGCCGTCCTGCCCCAGGTCACCCTGAACTGGAGCGGCCTGGGGATGCTGGTCGTCTGCCTCCTGCTGACGGCGGGGCTCGGCCATCGCTTCTGCCGCTGGCTCTGGGCCGGCACCGGGCATGCGGATCCCTGGCGGCCGCGCTGGACGGCGGCCGGCCTGGGCATCATTGTCCTGATGTTCGCCGCGGGGATGGCCGTGACCGCGGTGGCCCATCAGACGGGCTGGCTGCTGAGAGGCCCCGCGACGCTGGTCGACGCCAACTCAAGGGCCTCCTTCGAGCGCAATGGATTCGCCGCGCTCCGGTCCATCTACAGCGCCCAAATGGCGTTCGCCTCCCGGGATCTCGACGAAAACGGGGTCAAGGACTACTGGCGAAAGGACATCGCCGGACTCTTCGCGTTCACACCCTCTACGGGTCAGCCGCTCAAGCTGATCCAGCAGTCGGTGGCCTGCGCGGATGCGGCCTCCGCGGTCGACCTCGGCAGCCTGGGAGGCAAGTCGGCGAAATTGGGCTACTGGTTCAAGTCGCTGAAATTTCCGGACGAGACGACCCCGGATCCGAAACGCTTCGCGGCCCTGGCTTATCCCGACAACCCCTCCGCTGGAAAGTATTTCTTCATCATCAGCGACGAGGGGACGACTTATCGGAAGCGGGTCGACCAGGGAGCGAGACCGGACACCTATCCGATCGACCCCGACAAGGAGGGCTGGTCGAAGCTGGACTGATCGTCGACCCCGCCTGGGAGCGTTGATATAATCGGCCCGTGGAGCACTTCTACGCGGTGGTGATGGCGGGGGGCAGCGGCACCCGCTTCTGGCCGCTCTCCCGCAAGCATCGGCCCAAGCAGACCCTGCCGATCCTCGGGGGCGCCACCATGGTCCGCCAGACCGTGGAGCGGCTCTTCCCGCTCTTCGACGCGAGGCAGGTCTTCGTCGTCACCGCCCACGAGCATTCGGACCTGGTGCGGCGCGACCTCGACATCGTCCCGCAGGAGAACATCATCGACGAGCCGATGGGCCGCGACACGGCCGCCGCGATCGGCCTGGCGGCCACCTTCCTCCACTGGCGCGATCACGAGGCCGCCTTCGCCGTGCTCCCGGCGGACCACTTCATCGACGATCCGCTGAAGTTCCAGAACGCGCTCCTGAAGGCGCGCGAGGCCGCGCGGACGGGGGCGCTCGTCACCTTCGGCATCAAGCCGCGCTACGCCGCGACCTGCTACGGCTACCTGCAGAAGGGGGAGCCGGTGGGCGACGCGGCCCGCGTCCGCCGCTTCTGCGAGAAGCCGAAGCCGGAGGTCGCCGCCGAGTTCCTCCGCAGCGGGGACTACTTCTGGAACGGCGGCATCTTCGTCTGGGAGGCGGGGGCGATCCTCGCGGAGATCAACCGCTGCCTGCCGGAGCTCGCGGCGTCGCTGAAGGAGATCGAGGGGGCCCTCGGCACGAGCCGGCTCCCCTCGGTCCTGACGCGCGAGTACGCGAAGCTGAAGCGCGTCTCCATCGACTACGGGGTGATGGAGAAGGCGGGGCAGGTCCTCATGATCGAGCCGGACTTCGAGTGGGACGACGTGGGCTCCTGGAGCGCCGCGGCCGACCGCCGGCCGAAGGACGCCGCCGGCAACGCCGTCGACGGCAAGGTCCTCGCGGTCGAGACGCGGGACTCGCTCGTCCTCTCCTCCGACCCCAACCACCTGGTCGGCGTGCTGGGGCTGGACGGGTACGTCGTCGTCCACACGCCCGACGCGACGCTCGTCTGCCCGAAGAGCCGCTCCGAGGAGCTCAAGAAGCTGGTCGAGCAGATCCAGGCCAAGGGGCAGGAGAAGCATCTCTAGTCCGCCGAGATGAAGATACTTGCCGTGGATTTGGGGACCCGGCGGACGGGCTTCGCGATCAGCGACCCGCAGGGCAAGATGGCGCTGGCGCTCCCCACGCTGGAGAACGTCTCGGCCGTCGACGTCGCGACCCTGGCCCTCGAACAGGAGGCCGACGAGGTGATCGTGGGACTGCCGCTCAACATGGACGGAACGGTCGGCCCGAGCGCCCAGCGGGCGCTGGACTTCATCGAGGAACTGAAGATCCAGGTCGCCGTCCCCGTCGTTCCATGGGATGAGCGGCTGTCGACCGCGGAAGGGCAGTCGCGGCTCCGGCAGGCGGGCCTGGACCGCAAGGACCGCCGCAAGCGGGCCGACGTCGCGGCGGCGATCGTGATCCTCGAGAGCTACCTGAAGAGGCCCCGATGAAGGCGCTCCTGACGCTCCTCGTCCTCCTGGCGCCCGAGGCCGAGGGCTGGTCCACGCTCAAGCGCGGCGACGAGGAGATCCGCGTCTACCGCGACTCCTGGGGCATCCCCCACGTCTTCGCCAGGTCCCTCCCCGGCGCCTTCTGGGCCCAGGGCTACCTGGAGTGCGAGGACCGCTTCTACCAGATGGACCTCTTCCGCCGCGGCGCGAAGGGCCAGGGCTCGGAGCTCCGCGGCCGCGACGGGCTGGCGAACGACCGCGACCGACTCCGCCGCGGCTACACCGAGGCGGAGCTGCGGGAGATGTTCGCCGCCAGCGGCGAGCGCTTCCGCTCCGCCGTGACGGCGTACACGGAAGGCGTGAACGCCTGGCTCGCTTCGGGCGCGCCCCTGCCGCCCGAGTACGCGCCGCCCGGGGAGAAGCCCCGGCCCTGGACCGAGACCGACTGCGTGGCCGTCGGCGTCGCGATGGCCCGGCGCTTCGGGGAGGCGGGGGACAACGAGCTCACGGTCGCGCGCGTCTTCGGCGAGCTCTCGAAGAAAGTGGGCGCCGAGGACGCGAAGAAGATCGTCGGCGACCTCCTGCGCGAGAAGGACGCCGCGGCGCCCTGCACGATGAACGATCAGACCCGCCCGAAGGCGGACACGAAGAAGGGCTGCGCCCCCGGTCCGGCGATGAGCGACGAGGCCTACGCCGGCTACCGCGCCGAGCTGGACGAGATCCTCGCGTCGCGCGCGGCGCTGGGGATGCCCGCCTACTTCGGTTCGAATGCCTGGGTCGCCGCTCCCAGGAAATCGGCGACCGGGAACCCGCTCCTCTACGGCGGTCCGATGATGGGCTTCGGGACGCCGTCGATCTGCAACGAGATCCACCTCGTCGCCGAGGGGATGCAGGTCGCGGGCATGACCTTCCCGGGCGCTCCCGGCGTCATGATCGGATGGAACGACCGCATCGCCTGGACCACGACCTCCGGCGGCGCGGACCTCGTCGACACCTACGTGCTCGACCTCAATCCGGACAACCCCGAGGAATACCGCTATCACGACGCCTGGAAGAAGTTCGAGATCCTGGAGCGGGAGATCAAGGTCCGCGGCGGACCGGCTGAAAAGGTCCGCGTCTACCGGTCGGTCTACGGGCCGCTGGCCGGCGAGCCGGACCTGAAGAACCACCGCGCCCACTCGATGCGGATGTCCTTCTGGAAGAGCGAGCAGAAGACCTTCGAGGGCGTCTTCGACCTGAACTTCGCGGGCACGGTCGCGGAATTCCAGACGGCGGTGCGCAAGATCGTGACGAGCCACAACTTCTTCTGCGCCACGCGCGACGGCCACATCGGGTTCTGGTACTGCGGCGCCCATCCGGTCCGCAAGGCCGGCCACGATCCGCGCTTCCCGCAGGACGGGAAGGGCGGGATGGAGTGGGAAGGCTTCCTGACCCCGGAACAGTGGCCCCAGAAGGTCGATCCCGACTGGGGCTGGTTCGCCAACTGGAACAACAAGCCCGCGGCGGACTGGCCCTACGCCGGCTTCGGCCAGATCTTCTGGGGGAAGAAGATGATCGACGTCCTCGAGGCCGAGGAGAAGTTCACGACCGTCCGCTTCGGCGAGATCGCGCGCCTGACCGCGTATCACGCGTACCTGGCGGACTACTTCGCGCCGATCATCCTCGAGGCCGCGAAGGGCAGCGAGGATCCGGACGTGAAGAAGGGCGCGGAGATCCTGGAGAAGTGGGATCACATGAGCGTGGAGGGCGGGCCGGGCCCGCCGCTCGTGGAGAAGTGGGCGCGGATCGCGATGGCGCGCGCCTTCGGCCAGTTCGTCGATCCGATCCTGCTCGCCAGCCGGGACGTCCAGCGCTTCCTGGTCGACCCGCTCCTGTACCTGCTCCAGGGCGACCGGAGCCTGGTGAAGCTGAACTACGACTACGCCCGCGGCCGCGACCTGAAGGCGCTCGTCCGCGACGCGCTCAAGGAGGCGATGAAGCCCGGCGCGGAACCGCTCGCGTGGAAGGAGCCGCTGATCGATTTCGGCGCCGACGTGGGCAAGGTGAAGTCGATGCGGGGCCCGAGTCGAAGCATTTCAAGGACCAGATGGGGCTCTTCGAGAAGTGGGGATACAAGCCCTTCCTCTGGCGGCTCGAGGAGATGAAATGAGGCGGCCGCTGCTCCTGCTCGCGGCGCTCCTGGCGGGCTGCTCCTCGCTGCCGCCCGCGCCGCGGCCCGCCCCCCGCGCGGTGCTGGACGCCCACGTCCGCGGGCTGCATGCGCTCACGTTCTCGCCGGACGGCGCGATGTTCGCCTCGGCCGGCGGCGGCGCGGCGGATCCGGCGGTGGACGAGATCACGCTGTGGGAGACCGCGACGGGCGCGCGCCGGATGACCTTCGCCAACTACAAGGGCGTCGTCTCCTCGCTGGCCTTCTCCCCGGACGGGAAGCTGCTCGCGGTGGGCGACGTCCAGGGGCGCATCGCGCTCCTGGAGGTCGATTCGGGCGGGGAGCGGATTTCCTTCCAGGCGCGCGAGGGCATACTGATCTGCCTCTCCTTCACCTTCGACGGGAGCGCGATCGTCTCCGTGGTCCACTCGGCGGACGAGGCGGAGACCGTCGAGATCTGCCGCTGGGACGTGACGCGGGGGGTGCCGCGGGAGACCTGGCAGTCGCAGGCGACGACGCCGCTGGCGCTCTCGCCCGACGCCGGCGTCCTGTGCTGGCCGGAGCCCGGCATCGGGCGCCGCGGCCCTTCGATGCGCGCCGGGGCCTGACGATCTCCCACGATTCGAAGCTGCTGGCCCGCGGCGTGGACAACGGGTTCCAGCTCTGGGACCTCAAGCTGATGCAGGTCGAGGCGAACGTGGCCGAGCCGTCGGACCGCAGCGAGGGGGCGCGGATGCTGGCCTTCTCGCCCGACGACAAGACGCTCGTCTCCACGGATGGGCGGGGCCTGCTCCTGCTCTGGGACGTGGCGCGGCTGGTCCCGGCCCGGCGCCAGTGATTACTTGCTGATCCGGGCGCGGACGGCGGCGACCTTGGGGGAGACGTCGGCCGGAAGCTCGCCGGCCGTCCGGAACACTTCCACGAGCCGCAGGTCCTGCGCCGCCTGGGCGATCGTCTTCCCTTCGAGGAAGAGCTCCATGCAGCGGTAGAGGCCGAGCAGGAGGGCGAGGTCCTTCTGGTCGGGCAGGCTCAGCCGCGCGCGGCGGTCCGAGACCCAGAGGCGGTCGAGCTCTCCCGCCAGCCGGCGGATGTCGGCGATCCCCGAGGGCCGCGCCCGGGCCTCGTCGAGGACCTTGTCGTCGATCGGCAACTTCGCCAGG
>JACQFK010000505.1 GCA_016200125.1 Planctomycetota bacterium | reverse complement strand
CCCCGCGGGCGGCGGGCCCCCGGCCGCCATGGACGGGGCGCCGGCCTTGAAGACCAGGCCGGGATCGAACACGAGATACGCGGGGCCCGTCGTCAGGTTCATGACCCAGTAACCGCGCCCGGCCACGATCGGGTCGGCCACCACGTAGCCGCCGCCGCTGAATTCCAGGGCCGGGCCGACGATGGTCCCGCCGCCCACGGATACCGCGGTGCCAAAGTTCGTCGGGTCGGTCCCGACCAGCACATTGTTCCAGATCATCGAACCGCTCCCGCTCATGTTGGGCTGCGAGAACATGTTGAACCCGGGATTGAGCGGGATCACCCGGGGCGAGCCGCCCGCGTTTGCCAGGACGTCCGGCTCGCTGACCGTGAGGGTCCCGCCGTTTCGGGTGATGATCCAGAACGACTCTCCGGCGAGGTCGCAGCCGTCGTCTGCCATCGTATTCAGCTCGACGTAGCCCCCGTTGCGGTAGAAGAACACCCGATAGAGGACGGGATTGTAGGGCCCGAGCGAGCCCGCCAGCGCGGCGCGCAGCGCCGTCAGCGTGGTGTATTGCGGCACCGAAAGCATCCGGTAGCCGCCCGACACCGGCGGGAGCGCGATGCTGAAAGGGTTGCGGACCTCGGGCGTGTAGCGGCGGAAGAAGGTGTCGATGAGACCGGTCTGGAAATTCGGATTGTTGACCTGGAGGTTGAGCGAGGCCGCGCCGGCGCCGCCCAGGTCCACAATAATCGTGTTCGTGTCGATGAAGGCCGTGATGGGGACCGCGCCCGCGCCGACGCCGTAGGTGGAGGTCGGTTGGAACCCGCTGCCGTGGACGGTGACCAGGAGGCTGGCGGCCGACAGGCCCGCCCGCGGGCAGATGTCGCTGATCACGCACGCGGGCGTGCTCATCACCACGAAGTTGAACGGATCGTTGCCCGTCGCCAGCTGGCTGTTCTGGAAGATCACCGGCGGCGGCAGCTTCGCGTTGAAGATGTTGAACGTATTCGACGTGCCGAAGACCTCGCCCACGAACACGCGCTCCGAGTTGAGCTGGTAGCGGACCGTCGCGGGGGTGACGCCGCCGGTGTTCGCGTTCAGCGGCGGAACCGGCGCTTGGGCGCCGTTCTGGTCGATCTCGCGGATCTGCGGGGTTCCGGCGTCGAGCGAGCTGAGCACGAAGCCGCGGTTGTTCCCCACCCCGTCCACGGCCCAGGTCACGTCGAAGATGCGGTGGTTCAGGTCCTGGATGCCGGTCACGATGGGCTGCACGGTGAGGGCCGAGGAGAGAGGCTCGACCAGCGGATTGATCCGGAGGACGTACATCACGGTGTCCGTCCCGATGATCTTGGTGCAGCCGATGAAGACGAAGCGGTGGTCCACCGTCCGCTCCATCAGGTCCGGCAGATTCACCTCGGGGATGGGCGCGATGCCGACGTCCGCCGAGCTGAAGGCGCCGCCGGCCAGCACGTTGATCTCTCCGATGTAGCCGGTCGGAACGCCGGCCCGGACCGAGAAGTAGATCTTGCCGGGGCCGTTGCCCGTCCCGCCGGCGTTTCCCGCCCGGATCACGCTGCAGTCCTCCGCCCCGCGGCCGACGTCGGTGACGCCGCCGCTCCGGCCGGCGGCGAGCGAGGAGGTGTCGATGTGGAAGACCGACGGCCCCTGCGCGTCCTGGCCGGCGATATACACGAGTCCTTCGTCCGCGTCCACGCTCATCCCTCGCAGCTCAAGACTCCCGGGGATCGTCACGAGCTGGACAAACTGGAGCGTGTCGGCATCGATGACCGTCACGGTCCCCGGGTTGGCGCCCCGGTTGGAGACGAAGACCTTGCGAAGGGACGGGACTCCGACGATATCCCAGGGCTGGTTGAAACTGAAGACCGGGCCGGCGAGCTGGACGACGAGCGCCCCGCTCGTCTGGCGGACGTCCACCGCGTTCGCGCCGCGAAGCGTCGCCCAGACGTAGTCGGCGGTCGGCGCCGAGCCCGTCCCTACCACGGCCTTGCCCGACGGTTGCGCAGCGGCGGCGGACGCCGCGGCTCCCAGCAGGAAGGCGGTCAGGATCGCGTTCTTCATCGGACTCTTATCCATACCACACCCGGCCTCACGGTGTCCCCGGCGGAAGCGGCAGCACGGAGGCCCGCTTGTTGCGCGGCCCCGTCGGGCCCATGTTCACGAAATCGAAGAGCGGGACGTTCCAGGGATTCGCATCCCCCGCCAACTGCGAGAAGCGGGACTGGTTCAGCTCGTGCTTGTCCCGCCCGAAGAAATCGAGGAAATCGTGGCTGTCCGCGAGCGCCCGCAGGTCGCGCAGCTGGTTGCCGTGGTTGTCCGCCACGTCCTCGCCGAAGATGCCGCGCTCCACGCCCGCCGCCTCGTGGCTCCAGGTTCCCGTCGTCGTCCTCAGCGTCACGCGACAGCCGCCCTCGGTCGCCGGCGCCCGCACGATGCCGTGCGAGCCCGACACGGAGGTCGTCGAATTGGGCGCCGACACCTTCATGTCCGTCCTCAGGTCGCCCTTCTCGAGGTCGACCTCGATGGCGCCGAATTTCAGCTTGAGGTCCGCGTTGACCTCGCTGCCCAGCCTCGCCAGCTCCTCCACCTTCGCCTGGGTGAGCGGCCGCACGTCGATCTTCAGCTTGCCGGTGAAGAGGAGGGTGGCCACGGACGCGACGGAGGTGCAGACCTCGGAGCCGCGCTTGAGCTTCATGTTCCGCTCGGCGGGCACCCAGTCCTTGTCCTCGGGGCGCTTCACGTCGACCGTTCCCTTGAACGCGACGAGCGTCGCCTCCAGGTCCTCGCGCTTGGCCCCCGGGTCGGCCGCCTTTTCCTGGGCGACGACCGTCGTCGCGCCCAGGGCCAGGACGATCAGCATCCGCAACATACTATTTGTACTGGGAATCCGTGTGCCCCTGCTCCTTGTGGACCGCCGCGTTCGTCAGGACGTCGATCAGCTCCCGCCCCGTGACGAACTCGTCCGTCGTGCCGCTCGCGATCAGGCCCCGGTGGAGGCATTCGCGGAGCGCGTAGCGGCGGTTGATCCCGAAGATCCGCATCGTGAGGCCGCCCTTGATCTCGAGCGCCTGGCAGACCATGTAGGCCAGCGTGCCCTTCGTCAGCAGGCTCGCCTCCTGAAGGCCCCAGTCCGCGCTCACGACGCCCCGCCCCGCCAGGTCGCCCGAGTTCGTCGCGAAGTCGGCGTCCGTGTGCTCGCCCTTGATGAGCGACAGGGTCATGCGGCAGGCATCCCCGTAGGTGGCGCGGTCCTTCTCGAAGATCCGGCGGAGGTACGCGGTGCGGCTCTCCTTCGCCGGGGCCGCCGCCGGCTTGTCCTGCGCGAACAGCGGAACGCCCGCGACCAGCTCCGCCGCCAGGACCGCCGCCTTCCATCGCTTCATCGTCGGCTCTTCAGAAACTATACGTGATCCCGGCGCTCACGAAATCCCTGGACGCGTCGTCCAGGTAGGCCTTCCCCGGGAAGAAGCGGCCGTAGTTCAGGTAGAATCCGAGGTCCGAGAAGATCCTCCAGCGGAGGAAGATGTCTATCTCCTTGCCGATGTCCGCGTCGTTCAGGAACGCGCGCGAATCGGAGATCAGCTCCTGCGCGACGGCCTTCCGATAGTAGTACCCGTACACGCCGACTTCCATCTTGTGGAACAGCTCGACGGATTCGAGCGGGCGGATCGAGCCGCCGAGGCGGAGGATGTGGATGTTCGCGACGCGGGGGAAGAGCGAGAAGCCCGTCTGCACGAAGCCGAAGGAGAGGAAGCTCGTGTCGGTGGTCCCCCCCGTGTTGCCCGCGGCCATGTCGGTCGGGCTCGTCCGGTCCGAGTCGCCGGAGCCGAACATGTACTG
>JACQFK010000504.1 GCA_016200125.1 Planctomycetota bacterium | reverse complement strand
GCCCGGTGGTTGCCGGTGAGCAGGAGCTGGGCTTCGAGGGCGAAGAAGAGCCGGTGGCTGTCATCGGGGTTCGGGCGCGACTGGTCGATGTCGTCCTCGTGGACGATCGAATGGGCGACGAAGGCCTGCATCGCCCACTGCTCCCCCTCCCAGGTGCCCTGCAGGGCATAGGCCACGCTGTTGAAGAGCAGGCCGCTTCCGAGGGAGACGAACTCCCTCCCCGCCCGGAGCTTGAGCCCCCGCTCCTCCTCGGTCCAGTCCGCCTGGACCCAGGCCTGGTCGAGGTGGGGCCAGCGGAACTGGTTGTCGTTCCCGCCCGTCAGCTGGTCGCCCTTGTTGAAGTCGGTGTAGTCGGTCTGGAGGCGGACGTAGGCGGTATAGGTCCGCTCGATCCGCAGCTCGCCCCAGAGCCGGAGGTCGATGTAGCGGTCGGTCCGCGTGTTGCGGAAGGGGGGATCCTCGAGGTAGTCCAGCTGGGCGTGCAGCCAGCCGCCGGCGTCCCAGAGGACCGGCTGCCTCATGTCCTCGTCGGGCTTGGGCCGGGCGTCCATCTCCTTCCGCCGCTCCTCCTCGAGGAACTTCTTCTGGTCCTGCTCGCCCGCCGCAGCTTCAGCGAAGGAGGGCGCGAGGGCGGAGGCCGAGAAGGCGGCGAGGGCCAGGGCGGACACGGCGATGCAACTCACTCGCAGAAGAATCCCCTCCTCTTCGGTGGCGCCCATTATCGGGGGCAGCGGCGGGGGGTCAAGGAAATAAGCCCGATTGTCTTGACCGCTCATTTTTGCTTTAATCTCACGCCAGCACGATGAGCGATCTCTTCCTGGGCGTCGACCTCGGCGGGACCTTCGTCAAGCTCGGCGTCTGCGACCGCCGGGGCGAAGTCAAGGGGACCCTGTCGATCCCCACCCGTCCCGACCTGGGGCCGCAGAACACGGTGCAGCGGATCGGCGAGGCCGCCGACACGCTCCAGAAGAAGACGGGCAAGGTCGCCGCCTGCTGCGCGGGCGTCCCCGGCCCTCTCGACCTCGAACGGCGGATCCTGATGAAGGCCAACAACCTGCCGGGCTGGAACAACGTCCGCTTCCCCCAGATGCTGGGGAACCGGCTGGTGAGGCCCACCTACATGGAGAACGACGCGAACTGCGCGGCCTGGGGCGAGCACGTCGCCGGCGCCGGCCGCGGGTCGCGCAGCCTGGTCCTCTACACCCTCGGCACGGGCGTGGGCGGCGGCATCGTGCTCGACGGGCAGATGTGGATCGGCTCGACCGGCGCCGCCGGCGCCCTGGGCCACACGATCATCGACCCGAACGGCCCCGTCTGCGGCTGCGGCCAGAAGGGCTGCGTCGAGCAGTTCGCCTCCGCCAGCGCGGTGGCGAAGAAGTACGGCAAGGGCTCCGCCAAGGACTGCTTCGAAGCCGCCAAGAAAGGCGAGAAAGACGCCCTGGCGGTCGTCGACTGGTCGGTCGTAGGCCTCTCCATCGGCGTGGCGAACACGATCCAGGTCCTCTACCCCGACGTCGTGGTCCTCGCGGGCGGCATGGCGCTGGCCGGCGACTTCCTCCTCGACAAGGTCCGCCAGAGCGTGAAGCGGAAGGTCTTCGACGTCTTCAGCGACAAGGTCCGCATCGAGGCCTCCCAGATCCCGGGGGACGACGCGGGCTGGCTGGGCGCCGCGCTCTGGGCGGCCCGCAAGTTCGAGACGCGCGAGATCCGGGAGCCCACTTCGGCGCCGGCGTGAGCTCCGGCCTTCCGTTCCCGGGTCGCCGTACCTTGAAAGCTTCAGCATGAGCATCGACAAGATCCGCAACTTCTGCATCGTGGCGCACATCGACCACGGCAAGTCCACGCTCGCGGACCGCATCCTCGAGATGACCGGCACCGTCGCCCACCGCGACATCAAGGCCCAGCACCTCGATTCCAACTCGCTCGAGCGCGAGCGCGGAATCACGATCAAGGCCAAGGCCGTCGCCATGGACTGGAAGGGCTACCGCCTCAACCTGATCGACACGCCGGGGCACGTCGACTTCAACTACGAGGTCTCCCGCTCCCTCGCCGCCTGCGAGGGCGCCATCCTGCTGGTCGACTGCACCCAGGGCGTCCAGGCCCAGACCGTCGCCAACGCCCTGCTGGCCATCGAAGGAGGCCTGGAGATCGTCCCCGCGCTCAACAAGATCGACATGCAGACCGCGCAGATCGACGAGTCGCTCGAGGAGATGGAGCACACCCTGAGCATCCGCCGCGGCGAGGTCTTCCGCATCAGCGGCAAGACCGGCGAGGGCGTGGACGAGCTCCTCGAGGCGGTGATCACGCTGGTCCCCCCCCCCAAGGGCGACCCCGCCGCCCCGCTCAAGGCCCTGGTCTTCGATTCGGAGTTCAACGAATTCCGCGGAGTCGTCTCCTACCTCCGGCTGATCGACGGCACGATCAAGCGGGGCGACCGCATCAAGTTCCTGGGCAACGACAAGGAGTACGACGTCGAGTACGTCGGACTCTTCAAGCCCCACATGGTCGAGGTGCCCCGGCTCAGCGCCGGGGAGGTCGGCTACATGATGGCGAACATCAAGACCATCGCCGACGTGCGGGTGGGCGACACCGTGTCGGCGGCCTCGGCCCGGGGCGTCGTGCCGCTGCCCGGCTACAAGGAGCCGCTGCCGGTGGTGCCG
>JACQFK010000503.1 GCA_016200125.1 Planctomycetota bacterium | reverse complement strand
TCTTGTCACCCCGCTCGGCACAGAGCATTTCGGCCCCGCACTGGGGTCAGCTACGAGGCGTCCTCGACTTACCTCGGCGGGTCTCTCACCCGCTGGCTGGTGATGCTTTATGTCAGGTCGCGCCATTGACGCCATTCTAGACCACGCCCGTCACAAAACAAACGGGTTCTTTCGTGACATGTCACGAAACAACCCGTTTGTTTTGTGACACGGGGTAGACTTCTTCCAGGCAGCGCGCAAGGAGGGACGATGGCCACCAGATCGGGGCTGGCGATCACCCGTTCGCAGCTGGACGCCGGCCGCAGGAAGATCTCGGCCTCGCTCAAGAGCGCCGCGATCGAGGACCTCTACCACAAGATTCCCGCGGAGATGGCCGCGCTCCTCGGCGCCGGCGGCATCCGCTTCTTCCTCCGCGATCCGCTGACCGACGAGCTCTACACCCGCGTGCCGGACGGCAAGCGGGTGCGCGAGACGCGCGTGGCCCTCGACCCCTCGAGCGTCGTGGGCTACGCCGCGATGACCCGCAAGACCTCTTTCGCCTGGAAACGGGACCCCACGCTCGGCGTGAAGCGCTACGTCGTCGCGGTCCCCGTGGTCGTCTCCGGCGACCTCGCCGGCGTCATGGAACTGACGCACGGCACCAAGGACGCCGTGATCGACGAGGATCGGCTGAAGATCTTCAACGAGCTGGTGCTCCTCTCGGGGAAGCGGCTCCAGGAGATCATGGCCGAATCGGTCCGCGCCACGCCCTACGACTACCTGATCGAGAGCGGCCTCGTGACGCGCGACGGCCTCCGCAAGGCGCGCGAGCAGGCGGCAAAGGAGAACCGCTCCCTCGAACACATCCTCCTCGTGCGTGCCGGCGTCGACAAGGTCGCCCTGGGCCGCAGCCTCGCGGAGCATTTCGAAGTTCCGTTCTCGCCGTCGCCCGGCGACCGGCCGGTGGCGCCGGACCTGCTCCGTAAGTTCTCGCCGGAGTTCCTCCGCGCCCACGCGGTCCTCCCCCTGGGATGGAAGGGCGACCAGGTCGAGGTCATCGTCGTCAATCCCCACAACCTCACGCTGATCGACGACATCTCCCGCCAGCTCGGCACGGAGCGGCTGTCGCTCATCGTCGCCGTCCGCGAGGACATCCTCGCCGCCCTCGACAAGCTCGTGGCCCCCGCCGCGGCGGCGCCGGCGCCCGAGAAGGGGGCGAAGGCCGCCGAAGATGCCGAGTGGGAGCCCCTCGCCCTGGAGGAATCGGGCTTCGACCTCGCCCAGAACCAGAGCCAGACGATCGATTCCAGGACCATCCGGCTCGTAAACGACACGATCCAGGCGGCCGTCGACCGCGGCGCCTCCGACATCCATCTGGAGACGACGCCGACGGGCGGCCTCTTCATCCGCTTCCGGGTCGACGGCATCTGCCACGACTACCTGCAGGTCCAGGAGGCCTGCGCCCGTCCGGTCGTGTCGCGCCTGAAGATCATGGCGCAGCTCAACATCGCGGAGCACCGGCTGCCCCAGGACGGCAAGATCCGCCTCAAGGACAAGCGGGGTCGGAAGACCGACCTGCGCGTGGCGATCATGCCGACCCACGGCGGCTACGAGGACGTCGTCCTGCGCCTCCTGCCGGAATACCAGGTGCTGACGCTCGACCAGATCGGGATGGAGCCGGAGCACCTGGAGCGCTTCCGCAAGGTGATCGAGCAGCCGCACGGCATCGTGCTCTGCGTGGGGCCCACGGGCTCGGGCAAGACGACGACGCTCCACGCGGCGCTCGCCCACGTGAAGGGTCCGGCCGTGAAGGTCTGGACCGCGGAGGACCCGATCGAGATCACGCAGGAGGGCATCCGCCAGGTCCAGATGCACGCGCAGATCGGCCTGACCTTCGACCGCGCCCTGCGCGCCTTCCTGCGCTGCGATCCGGACGTCGTGATGATCGGCGAGATCCGCGACCGCGAGACGGCGGACGCGGCGGTGGAGGCCTCGCTCACGGGTCACCTCGTGATGTCGACGCTCCACACCAACAGCGCGCCCGAGACGGTGACGCGGCTCCTCGAGATGGGGCTCGATTCCTTCACCTTCGGAAGCAGCCTGCTGGGCGTGCTGGCCCAGCGCCTGGTGCGGCGCATCTGCGACAAGTGCGCGGAGTCCGCCGTCCCCTCGTCGGAGGAGTTCCAGGAGCTGAAGACGCAGTTCGGGGACAACGCGCGCTTCGACGCGCTGAAGGCGGACCGCAAGCGGGTGACGCTGTCCCGCGGGAAGGGCTGCGAGGCCTGCTTCAACACCGGCTACCGGGGCCGCGTGGGGATCCACGAGCTGCTCGTCGTGACGCCGCCGGTCCGCAAGCTCGTCCAGCAGAAGGCCCAGGCGGACGGGATCCTCAAGGCGGCGCGCGAGGCGTGCATGCTGACCCTGAAGCAGGACGGCATCCGCAAGATCCTGAAGGGCAAGACCGACCTGAAGGAAGTCATGTCGATCACGCTGGAGGAGAATCTCTGATCAGCGGGCGTTCTCGGCGGGCGGCGAGGCGGCGGGGAAGCGCTGCTTGAACTCGGCCGCCAGCGCCGCCATCGCGTTCTGCTGAAGGTTGCCCGTCAGCCAGCCCAGCCGCTGTCGATCATCGACCGTGACGGTCTGGTCGTTCTTCGCCTTGAACGAAATCCCGCCGAGCCCCTTGCGCTCGTCGAGGTCGAACAGGAGCGCGTCGCCGTTGAAGGTCTCGCCCGCAAAGCCGTTGCCCATGATCTGAGGCTCGACGATATGCAGCGTCCGAGCCACCAACAGGTACTTCAACTGGAGGAAGGCCGGGATCTGGCTCCGCAGCGCCTCGATGTCCTTGTTGCCCAGATCGCTGCCCCAGGGATTCCGGTTCTTCCGCGCCCACGCGGCGACCCGCTGGACGGGATTGACGGAGACGAGGCGGGATTTCTTCGAGGAGGTCGTCAGGTCCGCGAAATCGTCCATTGAGATCACGACCGCGTTGCCGCTCCCGGGGCCGGAGGGAAACGAGGGGGCGGGGCCGGGGACGCTGAGGGTGTGCCCCCGGACGGGACCGGTTCCGGAGGCCTCCGTACCGATCGCCTCGAAGGCCTCGAGTTTCTTCAGCACCGCCGCGCGCTGCGGCTCGAATTCGGCGGCCGGATTGCCGCAGGCCGTCAGGACCAGCAGAAGGCTCCGGAAGATTGCGTTCTTCATCAGTCTGAACTATATCCCGGAAGTCGCCCGGTTGACGGCGCTCACCCGAGGTGAGAGGATGTCGGCGTGAGCCTCGCCCTGCTGCTCGCGCTCCTGACCCAGGCGGCCCCGGAGGGGAGGCTGATCCCCTCGAAGGAGCCGGGCTGGCCGCAGTGGCGCGGGCCGCGGCGCGACGGCGTCAGCGACGAGAAGGGGCTCCTGCAGGCCTGGCCCGAGGGCGGACCGAAGCTCCTCTGGAAGTCCGGCGATCTGGGCCGCGGATGGTCGTCGCCGATCGTGACGGGCGGTTCGATCTACCTCACGGGCGACGTCGGCGAGGAGCTCCACGTCTTCGCGCTCGACCTGGACGGCAAGCCGAAGTGGAAGGCCGTGAACGGGAAGGCCTGGACGGGCCAGTACCCGGGCGCGCGCGGCTCCTGCGCCTTCGACGACGGACGGATCTATCACCTCAACTCGCAGGGCCGCGCCGCCTGCCTGGACGCCGCCACGGGCCGCGAGCAGTGGGCCGTCGACGTGCTCCAGCGCTTCGAAGGGACCCTGATCCTCTGGGGCCTCGCCGAGTGCCTGCTCGTCGACGGCCCGCGGCTGATCGTGACGCCCGGCGGGAGGAAGGCCGCGATGGCGGCGCTCGACAAGAAGACGGGCGCGACGGTCTGGTCGAGCGAGCCGATCGAGAAGAACGACGCGGGCTACGCCTCGCCGATCCTCTTCGAGCTCGGGGGCCGGCGCCACCTCGTGAACTACTCGTCGCGCCAGGTATTCGGCGTGGACGCCGACACGGGCCGCCTCCTCTGGAAGCGGCCGCGGCCGTCGGAATACATCGCGCTCTGCTTCACGCCGGTCTTCTGCGGCGACGGCGTCTTCATCACCACGCCGGGGAAGAACGGCGGCACGCGCTACCGGATCGGCGCCGCGGACGCGGAGGTTCTCTGGGACAACAAGCTCGACACGGTCCAGGGCGGCGCGGTGCTCTTCGAGGGGACGATCTACGGCGCCGGCTACGAGGGCTTCAAGGGCTGGGCGGGCATCGACCCGGCCACGGGGAGGCCGGCGCACTCGATGAAGGACTTCGCGAGCGGCTCGCTGATCGCCGCCGACGGGCGCCTCTACTGCTTCAGCGAGCGGGGCGAGATGGCGCTCTTCAAGCCGGGCTTCGAGCCCGCGGGGCGCTTTGCGCTGCCGGACGACGTGCGGAAGGATGCCTGGGCGCATCCGGTGATCTGCGACGGGCGCCTCTACCTGCGCTACCACGAGACGCTCTACTGCTACGACCTCCGCGCGAAGTGATCAGGTCTTCTTGCCGGGCCGCGGCTTGGGGAGCCCCAGGTTGCCGATGCGGTCCTTGGCGAGGGCGATGTCGTCGATCCAGGCGACGAAGCCTTTCCCGGCCTGCTGGTAGTTGTTCCAGCCGAAGGACAGGCTCTCGAAGACCTCGGGGATTTCGGCGTCCTTGTAGTTGCCCGCTCCCTTGCTGAACGAGCACTCCTTCACTTCCTCGCCGTTGATGAAGAGCCGGTAGGTCTGGGTGGCGTAGTCGACGTACCACTCGGCCAGCGTCCACTCGTCCGTGTACTTGTACTTGTAGCTGCTGCCCTTGCCGAACTCGGCGCGGCCGCTGGGCTGGACGTTGTAGATGTACTGGTACATGCCCTTCTGGCCCATGACCGTGTCGAGGACGCGGACCTCGATGCCGTCCTTGGAGGGCGTGGGACTTTTGGCGGAGAAGGCCGCGAGGGTGGAGTGGATGACGCCCGTGGCCGCCTCCGGCGCGGGAAGCTGGACCTTGAAGTAGAGGCGGCCCCAGTGCATGCCGCCGAGCGACGTGACGGCGTTGCCCTTCACGGTGATGCGGCGGGGGCCGTTGGCGGCGGCCTCCAGGCGGAGCGAGTGGAGTCCCGTGTGGGAGACGTCGTCGACGACCGCGACGGCGCCGGTCTTCTGGTATCCCTTGGGGATCTGGCCCACGCCGGCGGCCTCGAAGTCCTCGTAGATGAGGAACTTGCCCTTGCCGAGGGGCGGATCGTCGGCCTGGGATTTTTCGTCCTTGGCCTGGGGCGACGCCTGCGCGAAGGAGACGGCGAGCGCCAGGGCGAGCAGGGCGCGCGTGACGGAGCCGGTCGAAGTCGTCATCCGAAGTCCCCCGAAGGTCCTCCCGTAGTTAACCCCGAGACGCGTCTTCCAACGCAAACTTCCGACATTTCCCGTACCGCGGCGGGGGGGGCGGCTCAGCGGGTCCCGGCCTTGTAGGGGTCGACTTTCTTGAGCGCCTCCCGTGCGGCCTGGCGGACCTCCGGCTCGGGATCCTGGATGGCGGCGGCGAGGGCGGCCGCCGCCTCCTTGGCCCGGGGGCCGAGTCTTCCCAGGACCTCGGCCGCGAGGACCCGCACGAGCAGGTCCGGGTCCTTCAGGCCGCCGGCCAGGCCGGCGAGCGCGGTCCCGCCGTGTTTCTCGGGGGCGATCTTGATCAGGGCTTCCGCCGCCTTCACCCGCACGTCCCCTTCCTCGTCCTTCAGCCGCTTCAGCAGCGCCGGCAGGGCCGAGGCCGCTACGGGACCGCAGTCTCCCAGCATCTCGGCGCCGATGGCGCGCGCGCCGTCGCTCCCATCGCCTTCGTAGTTCAGCAGTTTCTGGACGACGAGGGCCATCGCCCCTTCCAATTCCTTCGCGGCCGGATCGATCCTGGACAGCGCCACCATGGCGGCGCCGCAGCGGATGGGCCTGAAGTCCTTGACGCCGTCGACGGGCTGCAGCGCCCGGACGAGCGCGGGGGCCGCGGCCTTCGCGCCGGGACCGAACTTCTGAAGGGCCTGGGCCGCGCTGAATCGCACGAACCAGTTTTCGTCGAAGAGCGCCTGGGCGAGACCGTCGATCGCGCCGGTCCCTTCGGCGCCGATCGAGCCGAGCGCGAGGATCGCGGCATGGCGGACTTCGGCATCCTTGTCCTTGAGTGCCTTGACGATTCCGGCTTCGGCCTCCCGCGCGGCGGGACCGATCTCCGCCAGGGCGAGTCCCGCCTGCACTCGGACAGGGGGCTTGGGATCCTCGAGCTCGGCGACCCACGCCGCGAGGGGGCGGTTCCGCGCGGGCGGGGCGGAAGGATCGCGCGCCAGGACCTTGTCGTTGGGCGTCTTCAGGCTGTAGCGCACCCACTGCATTTCGGAGGACTTCCCCTGGCGCAGGCAGCGGGCGACGACCTCATTCCCGCGAAGCAGCTTCGTCACGGCGTCGGCGAGTTCGGCGGACTTCCCGACGAAGACGTGTTCGAAGTCCTGCCGCACGCCGCCGTTCTCCCAGCCGTCCTGCGCGGGCTGGGTCCAGGCCCAGAGGCCATCGATGAAGATCAGACTCCGCTTGTCGTAGCACTGGGTGAAGAACACGGCGGGCTGGCCCGGCTTGAGGTTCTTGAGGGCCGCCGGAGCCGCGCCTTCCCAGGAGATCTGAAGCTTGATGTCCCGTGCGGGCAGCTTGCCCTTGAGCGGCCGGACGATCCGGAACCTGCAAGCTCCGCGGGCGGGGTCGGCCTTCTCGGCCTCAACGAGGGTCACGGTGTGGAACTCCAGGATGATCTCGGGAAGGGTGATCTGCCCCCCTCCGCCGTCGATGTAAGGCGGCAGAAGTCCCAGGAGTGCGAGCGCGGCGAGCGTCTTCATCTCAAGGGGTCAGGCCACTCCAGAGAATAGCCGATCCCCCCGGTTTGCGCCACGACGCTCCAGTTCGGGGGATGGGGGGGGGAACCGATCCTTCCTCGCCGCTTTGGCCGGCGGCCACGGAGGACAGGACCCCCCTGACCTTGCGGCCCTGGCGTCTTGACCACAGCGGTCTCTTGGCGCCGGGATCCCTCGGGGCTGCATCCTTCGTTCCTACGAGATGAGATCGAGTCAGGCCCAGGACCAATTCTGCCGTTCTCAGGTTTTATCATGGTAGAATCGGCCACGCTGCTCACAGGCGAAAGGGGTCCCATGCGAATTGCAATCATCGGGGCGCTCCTGCTGGCGGCGCCTGGGCT
>JACQFK010000527.1 GCA_016200125.1 Planctomycetota bacterium | reverse complement strand
GCTGGCGGATCTCGAAGGCCGCCTCCTCGAAGCGGTCCAGCCGGTCCACGGGCTCGTAGGGAAACAGGTCCGCTGGATCGACCGTGGAGGCGAAGTTGTTCGTGTAGCGCGCCTCGATCTCGATCACGTGGCGCAGGCCGCGGAGGCCCGCCCGCTCCCAGGCGAGATCGGGGTGGGTCGCGTGGATCTGCGTGGTGACGCGGGTCCCGGCCGTCCAGAGGTCCCGCGGCCGCCGGTCGCCCGCCAGGTCCTCCTCGTAGTAGGTGAAGCGGTTCTGGATCAGCGGCGAGATCTGGAAGTAGCGGAACTCGAAGGGCAGGAGCAGCTGCGTCACGACGTCCGCCCGCCAGGTCTCCACGCTGGGCAGCAGAAGCCCTTCGTCGTACTTGTGCCGGATGTTCACCACGTCGATCCGCTCCGTCAGATAGAGGTTGTCGACGAAGCTCCCCAGCACCGGCTCGGCGAAGAGGTTGAAGTCCGCCCGGGGCAGGTACTCGTCCTGGGTCTGGAAGTCGTTCAATCGGAAGCGGCCCAGCAGGAAGGCGCCCATGTTGCCGTCCATCCAGCGCACGTAGGCGGCCGACTCTGGCTCCTTCTGCTCCTTGAACTCGCCGGGGAAGAACTCCTGGAGCAGGCTGCGGTCGCTGAGGTAGTAGGCCTCGAGCTCCAGCCGCCAGTGCTCGCTGAGCTCGTGCCGGTGGAACCAGTGGGCCTTGCCCCGGTCGGGATGTTCCAGCGGCGGAAACTGGGCGTCGAAGGCCGATCCCGGACGGCGGCCCAGGTCGTGAAGGATGTAGCTGTCGAGGTACCCGTGGTAGTCGTCCCACTTGTAGGTGAAGTCGACGCCGCCGGCCTCGCCGCGGACCTGGCGCCAGTCGATCTTGAGGTCGAGGTCGGCCCACTGGCGCAGCTTCCCCTTGTCGTCCTTCATCCGGATGCGGGAGCCCAGGTCGGAGTAGATGAAGTTCCCGAAGCGCCGGCTGTGGCCGCCGCGGATCGACCTCAGCGGGAAGTTCATCAGCCAGGGGCCCAGCGAGAGCCCGGGGATATAGAGGACCGGGATCCCGCTGAACTCCGGAACCAGCTCGTCGAAATCGACCGTCCAGTTGTCGCCGAAGGGCGAGAACCCGAAGCGGCCCTTCGTCTCGAACGAGGGCTGCTCGCCCCCCAGCAGCGTCGCGTGTTCCACGGCGAGATGGTAGTGGGGCACGCCGTAAGAGCAGCTGGTGACTTTGACGTCGTCGGCCACCATCCGGCCCTTGTCGGCGTCGATGCGCGCCTCGCGCCATGGCGAAGAAGTCGGTCTTCAGGTCCTTGCTGAAAGCCTTGAGGCGCACGTCGACGACGGCGCCCATCTTCTTGAGGTTGCTGTAGAAGAAGCGCTCGGCGCTGAGCTTCTGGCCGCCGCGGGTGAAGATGACGTTGCCCTCCGCGTAGATCTCGTCGTAGGGGTACAGGGAATCCTTCGACTTCCAGAGCATCGCGCGCCCGGCCTGGAGGGAGAGGTCCGGCTGCTGGACGGAGACGCCGCCGGTGAGGAAGGTCACCGTGAGGTCGCCGTCCTGCCAGGTGAGGCCGTGGGCCGCCTCGATGACGGTCTTCCCCGGCCCCGTCTGCTTCCACTTCGGCGGCTCCTGCTCCTGGCCCCAGGCGGGGGATGCGAGGAGGAGGACGGCGGCGACGGCGGGGGCGATCATTCCATGTCGGCCCACGTGGCCCCCCGCGAGACGTCCACCCTGAGCGGCACGCTCAGCGGATGGACGCCCTCCATCTCCTCCTTCATGACCTGCGCCGCGGCGTCGGCCTCGCCCCCCGGCACCTCGAGCAGCAGCTCATCGTGCACCTGGAGGATGAGGAGCATCTTCGTGCCCCGCAGGCGGCGCGAGACGCGGATCATGGCGATCTTCATCAGATCGGCCGCGCTGCCCTGGATCGGGGCGTTCACGGCGACGCGCTCCGCCGCCCCGCTGATCACGCGGTTCTGCGACTTGAGATCCGGCGTGTAGCGGCGGCGGTCGAACATCGTCTTGACGTAGCCGGTCCGCCGCGCCTCCTCGAGCGTGGCGGCGAGGTAGGTCTTCACGCCCGGGTAGCGCGAGAAGTAGAGGTCGATATATTCCTGCGCGGTCTTCTGGTCGATGCCCAGGCGCTGCGCGAGACCGAAGGCGCTCATCCCGTAGATGATGCCGAAGTTGATCGCCTTGGCGCGGCGGCGGAACTCGTCGTCGGCGGATCCGAAGATCTCCTGGGCCGTCGACGCGTGGATGTCCCGTCCGTCGCGGAAGGCCTGCTGGAGCCGGGAGTCCGCGGAGAGATGGGCGAGGATGCGGAGCTCGATCTGCGAATAATCCGCGCCGACCAGCAGCTTGCCCTTCTCGGGCACGAAGCCTTTGCGGATCAGCCGGCCCTCGGCCGTCCGCACGGGGATGTTCTGGAGGTTCGGGTCGCTGGACGACAGGCGCCCCGTCGCCGCCACCGCCTGGTTGTAGGAGGTGTGGATGCGGCCCGTGGCGGGGTTCACCAGCGCGGGCAGCGCGTCGATGTAGGTCCCCTTCAGCTTCGCCAGCTGGCGGTATTCGAGGATCTTGGCCGGCAGCTCGTGCTTGAGCGCGAGCTTCTCGAGGACGCTCACGTCGGTGGAGAAGCCGGTCTTCGTGCGCTTCCCGGGGTCGAGCTGGAGCTTGTCGAAGAGGATCCGCTGCAGCTGCTTCGGCGAGTCGAGGTTGAACTCCTCGCCGGCCGCGACGAAGGCGTCCTTCGCCGCCGCCGTCATCCGCTTCTCGAACTCGCGGCTCAGCGAGGCGAAGTGCTCCGCGTCGATCTTCACGCCGTTGCCCTCGAGCTCGAGAAGGGCCCCGAGGAGCGGGAGTTCGACCTCGTCCAGGAGGCGGCCCATGCCGTCCTCGCGCACCTTCTTTTCGAGCAGGGGCGCGAGGCGGAGCGTGACGTCGGCGTCGCCGCAGGAGTAGTCCTTCGCCTGCTCGACCGGGACCTGGTCGAAGGTCACCTGTCCCTTGCCCTTCCCCGCGACTTCCTCGTAGTGGATCATGTCGTGGGAAAGCCATTTCTTCGCGAGCGTCTTGAGGTCGAAGGGGCCCCGGTCGGGATCGATCAGGTAGGCTCCGACCATCGTGTCGAAGGCGATGGGCCCCGCCTCGATCCCGTGGCGCCGCAGGATGAGCGCGTCATAGGTGGCGTTCTGAGCGACTTTCCGGACTTTCGGAGACGTGAGCGCCGGCTTGAGCGCCGCGAGCACGGTCTGGAGCGGAAGCTGCTCGGGCACGCCGAGATAGCGGTGGCCGACGGGGATGTAGGCGGGCTCCCCTTCCCGTCCGCAGAGGGAAAAGCCGACGATCTCCGCGCGCATCGGATCGATCGACGTCGTCTCCAGGTCGAACGAGAGCGAGGGGGCCTTCTCCAGCTCCGCCGCCAGGCGCTTCAGCGCCTCCTCGCTGCTGATCAGCCGGTAGCGGTCGGTCGCGATCGTCTGCTGCTTCGGCGCGCCGGCGTCGAGATCCTGGAGGAGCCGGGTGAATTCCAGCTCGGCGAAGATCTTCCCCAGCCGCTCGCGGTCCGGCGGCCGCACCTTGAGCTTCTCCGGGTCGAAGGGCACGTCGAGGTCGCAGCGGATCGTCGCGAGGTTCTTCGAGAGGATCGCGTCCGCCCGCCCGGTCTCGAGCGGCCCCCGGAAGCGCGGCTTGACCTTGTCGATCTGCTCGAGGATCTGCTCGACCGTGCCGAATTCGCGGACGAGCTCGGCGCCGAACTTGGGGCCGATCCCTCGTACGCCGGGGATGTTGTCGCTCGTGTCGCCGATGAGCGCCAGGACGTCGACGACCCGCTCGGGCGGGACGCCGAACTTCTCGACGACCTCGTCGATGCCGATGATGCGCTCCTTCATGTCGTCGTAGATCGTGATGCCCGGCTCCGGGGCGCCGGCCTTCTTGGTCACGAGCTGCATGAAATCCTTGTCGCCCGTGACGAGGATGACGTCGAAGCCTTCGGCCAGGCCCCGCCGCGCGAGCGTGCCGATGACGTCGTCGGCCTCGACCCCGGGGACCTCGAGGGTGACGATGTTCATGGCGGGCGGGATGGACTTCACGTGCGGGAGCTGGCGGACGAGGTCCTCGGGCATCGCCTCGCGGGTCGCCTTGTACTCCTTGTAGAGGTCGTCGCGGAAGGTCTTCCCGGGGGCGTCGAACACGACGGCGATGGCCTCCGGATCCTTCGACTTGAGGATCTTGGTGAGCATGGTGGTGAAGCCGAAGGCGGCGTTCGTGGGCATGCCCTTCGAGTTGACGAGGCCCCGGACCGCGAAGAAGGCGCGGTAGAAGTAGGAGGACCCGTCGATGAGGAAGAGCCGGTGGGCCATGAAGACCGCCAATTTATCAAAATCCGCCCTCCGCGGCCAGCAACCCTCGCGGAGGGCCGGGCGTGAAGATTCGCATCTTTGGGCTTGAATCCGCTCTCGCGACTGGCCTATAATTGCCCCTCGTCGTTCGACCGCTCTTCAGTGTAAAGCATGCCAGAGTCCTCCCGGGGATAGTCCTGTCTCGGAGCCTCCGCGCATCGTTCTTTGTCGGCAAGCAGTCTGGGGTTGGGGGTAGTACCGGTAGACCGCTTTCGCCTTTTTGGGCGCGGAGAGGGTTCTCTATGGATCCGAAAGTGATCCTCGAGACGGTGCTGAACAGGGAAGAGATCACGGCCATCGAGGCCCTGATGCTCATGCGGGAGGAAGGGAAGATCCTCCACGAGTTGTTCGATGCGGCGGCGGCCATCAACGAACGCATCAACAGCGACGTCGTGACCTACGTGCGGTCGAAGCAGGTTCACTACACGAACATCTGCCGCGCGGAGTGTTCGTTCTGCTCCTTCTACCGCAAGAAGGGACAGAAGGGCGCCTTCAGCCTGACGCCGGCGGAGATCGTCCGCCAGATCCGCGAGGGCGGGTCCGTCAAGCAGGTCGCCCTGCAAGGCGGCCTGAACCCGGACCTCAACCTCAACTACCACCTCGAGGTCCTCCGGACGGTCCGCGACGCCTTCCCCTCGGTGCACCTCCACGGCTATTCCCCCTCGGAGATCCATTTCCTGGCCAAGCGGTCGCGCACGACCCCCTTCGACATCCTCCGCCGCTTCAAGGAGGCGGGCCTGGACTCCCTGTCCGGCGACTCCGCCGACATCCTCAACGACAAGGTCCGCAAGAAGATCTGTTCCGACAAGCTCCGGACCGGCGACTGGGCGGAGATCATCCGCACGGCCCACCGGCTGGGCATGACGACGACGGCCACGATCCTCTTCGGCCACGTCGAGGACGAGATCTACATCTGCGAGCACCTCGAGATCATCAAGAACATCCAGCGCGAGACCGGCGGGATCACCGCCTTCGAGCCGCTGGTGTTCATGCCGCAGAACACCGATCTCGCGCGCAGCGCCAAGATCCGCCAGCCCATCCCCGCCGACCGCATCCTGCAGATGTTCGCCGTCTCCCGCATCTTCTTCAGCCGCCTGATCAAGAACATCTCCGTCGACTGGACGAAGACGGGCTTCGACCTGGCGCTTCGCGCGCTCAAGTGCGGCGCGAACGACCTGGGGTCGCTGACCTACGATCCCTTCGAGATCCGGCTGCCGGAGATCAACGGCAAGGGCGGGATGACGTCGGCGACGATGCGGGCGGCGATCACGAAGGCCGGCCACACGCCCGCCGAGCGCGATCCGCACCACACGAAGGTGACTGCGCCCGCGGCGTCGCGAAAGGAAGAGCTCGTCCTCGCCTAAAGCAACCGGCGAAAAAGAATCTCGAATCGCGGAGAAGACAGAAGAAACATTATATAACTATAATATTATAATATTTTACTTTACTAATGTCCCACAGAGGCCGACGTAGAGGACCGCGTCCGTCTCCGGCAGCTCCAGCTCCCGCGCGATCTCCGGCTCCAGCGCGCCCCCCAGCGGGACCGTCGAAAGCCCCAGGCTCGCCGACATCAGGCAGAGGTTCTGCATCAGGTGGCCCGCCTCGATCAGCAGGAAGCGGCCCCCGCGGTCCCCGTACTTTGCGCCGATCCGCGCCGCGTCGCCCACGATGATCCAGAGCAGCGCGCCGCCTTCCACGAGATCCATCGCCGGTACGAGCGACCGCCAGCGCTCCCGCTCCGCGCGGCGCAGGATCTGCGAAAGCCGGTGACCCGCGCGGTCGTAGTGATGAACGCCCGGCGGCAGCCACGAGGGATCGAAGGCCGCCGCGTAGAGCTCCAGCGACTGCAGCCCGCCCGACGAGGGCACCGGACCCCGCCCTTCCCCGCCGCTCACGCCGTGCGCAAACTGGAGAAGCCGGCCCAGGTCGCGCTTCGAGGGCAGCCCCCGGCCGAGACGGCGGACGCATCTCCGCGACGCCAGCGTCTTCTCCAGTCCCGTCAGCGGACGCGGACGGCAGCGCGGCAGCGCGGTCTCCGGATAGCCCGGGTACGACCGCGTCTCGTGCGGCGAGGGATCCTGCTCGAACGCGATCACCCGATCCCGCAGCTCGGGATAGGACGACCGGTCGAGCTCGCTGTCGCGAAGGAACGCGCGTCGAAGGCTCATGGGCGTTCTCCTGTCACGCGAAAGGATGGGGAGGCTGGCCCTCCCAGTCCGCCACCGGACGATTCCACAGGACGCCTCCCAGGTGGGGCCGGCGATGATCCCCGTGCAGGGGCTGGAGCCCCGGCACCACGACGCGCAGCACCCGCCAGTCCGGCTGCTCCTCCGCGATCCCCGGCGGCGTCATGATCCGGAAGAGCGCGGGCCGCTCCGGTCCCAGCCGCTCCCGCAGCGAGGTCAGGGATTCCGACGCCGGTGTCCGGGACGCGGGCGCGACGGCCCGCCGGAACGCGGTCTCCTTCAGCCGCTCCGGATGCGCCGCATAGTAGGCGGCGTGGTGGGCGTAGTCCGAGAGCTCGTCCACCCACTGCAGACCCCCGCGATCCGCGCGAAGCTGCCGGACGTAGGAGAGGCCCTGGATCGCCTCGAGCAGCGACTTCGTCCAGCTCTGCGCCCGGGTCTCGCGGCATGCCGATCCCGCGGCGAACAGGAATCCGTCCCGGTCCTCCCCTTCCGCGGTGACGAGCGTCACGTGATCGCTGAAGGGCGAGCGCGCCCGGTAGAAGCGGTAGCGCCGGTTGGGCCGGAGAAACTTCGGCGGAAGCGAGGGATCGAGCGCCGGGAGGACGTCGGCCTCCTCCCATTCCTCGAGTGCATAGCTTCCCCACCAGGCGCCGACCACGGCGTCGCGCTCGATCACCTCCTGGAGCCCGCGCAGCAGCACCGGATGCCCCGCGCGGCCGCAGGAGAGCCCGGTCGAGTAGGACGGCGTGATCCTCGGCCCGCTCCCCGGGGGATGGAAGAGGTAGCCGATCTCCTCGGGGATCCAGTGAGGCGCTCCGCTCACCGCCTCTCGGAAGCAGACCCAGCGGCAGCGCGTCTCCCGGGTGAAGGGAGCAAAGTGAAAGCCCGGCGAATGGTACTGATCTGGATGGAAGAGCGTCCAGCGGCCGGGTCCGACCGCCGGCTCCTCGAGCGGCCAGTCCGACACGCTCGCCTCCACGGAGGCATCGACCGGCAGCGGATAGGCCTGGATCCGCTCGATCGCCTCGCCGATGC
>JACQFK010000526.1 GCA_016200125.1 Planctomycetota bacterium | reverse complement strand
GCGGGGAAGTCGACGGTCATCAACCTGCTGCTCCGCTTCTACGATCCGGTCGGCGGCTCGATCCGCATCGACGGCCGGGACCTGCGCGAGTACGACCTGCGCTCGCTGCGGAGCCGGATGGGTCTCGTCCTCCAGGACGTCTTCCTCTTCGCCGGCACGATCGAGGAGAACATCCGGCTCGGCGAGCGCGGGATCGACCGCGCCCGGGTCGAGGAGGCCGCCCGCGCCGTGAACGCCGACCGCTTCATCTCCCGCCTCCCCGCGGGCTACGGGACGGACGTGCTGGAGCGCGGCGCGGCGCTGTCGACGGGCGAGCGCCAGCTGCTCTCCTTTGCCCGCGCGCTGGCCTTCGACCCGCGCATCCTGGTCCTCGACGAGGCGACCTCGAGCGTGGACGGCCAGACCGAGCGGCTGATCCAGGACGGGCTGGCCCGCCTCATGAAGGGTCGGACCTCGCTCATCATCGCCCACCGGCTTTCCACGATCCGCCGCGCGGACCGCATCCTGGTCCTCCACCGCGGCACGGTCCGCCAGGAGGGGACGCACGACGAGCTCGTCCGTCAGGAGGGGATGTATCAGAAGCTCTACCGGCTGCAGTTCCACCCGGTGGAGGCGGCCTTATGATCCTGCAGCGCTACATCCTGCGGGAGCTGATCGGCAGCTTCGTCTTCGCGTTCTGCGCGGTCCTGGCGGTCTGCCTCGTGGGGACCATGTTCCAGGTCTTCCGCACCTTCCCCGGCCTCGGGATCGAGATCCTCGCCAAGGCGCTTCCGCTGGCGATGGGGGCGATGGCGACCTGGGTCATGCTCGTGGCCTCCTGCACGTCGAGCACGCTCGTCTACGCCCGCCTCTCGGCGGAGAACGAGATCACCGCGATGCGGACCTGCGGCATCCACGCCTGGAGGATCATCGCGCCCGCGGTGCTGCTGGGAATCCTCCTGGTCGGCGTCGCCTACCCCTTGAACGAGATCGTGGTGCCCTGGGCCCGCCACAACCGCCGGATGGTCTTCCGGGAGTCGGTGTACCACGCCCTCAAGCACCCGCCGCCGGGGAACCAGGACTACAAGATCGGATCGATGCGGATTTGCTACACGGATTACAAGGACGGCCGGATGGAAAGTCCGACCGTGTCCAAGTACAAACACGAGCCGACCGGGGACAAGCTGATCATGGAATGGTTCGCGCCGAGCGGCGTGATCCTCACCGAGGGCGGCCCGCTCCGGGTCGTCCTGACCAAGCCCATCCTGACGCAATACGACAAGGGGAGGCGGGAGGAGCTGAGCGTCGGCAACGAGCTCACGATCGAGTTCCCCAACGAGGATCCGGACAAGGCCCCCCGTCAGCTCGTCGACCAGCCCCAGGATGTACTCTGGCGGCTCTACGTCGCCAGCGACGATCGCGGGCTTCGCAGCCAGATCCTGCTAATCCTCAACAGCCGCTACGCGGCCTCGCTGACCCCGATGCTCCTCGTGCTGGTGGCGATGCCCATCGGCATCCTGGTCCGGCGCGGATCTCGCCTGGCCGGCCTCGGCGCGGCGCTGCCGCCGCTCCTGATCTACTTCATCAGCTTCTTCGTTTTCCAGGGGCTCGGCGACCGCCACCGGCTGCCGCCCCTCGTTGCCGCCTACGGGCCGGATGTCTTCCTCGGGGTTCTCGCCTTCCTCCTGCTCTGGGGGGTCTCCCGGAAATGAGGAAGCTCCTCGACCGCTACGTCCTGGGCATCTTCCTGCCGGCGCTGCTGCTGTTCACGGTGACGCTCCTGCTCCTCTTCCTCGTGGTGGACTGCGCCTCGAAGCTAGGGAAGTTCCTGGAGCTCCAGAACCAGCCGGTGCTGCGATTCATCGTCCGCTACTACGTGTGCCGGATCCCGATGTTCGTCAACATCGTCATCCCCTGCGTCACGCTCTTCTCGGCGGCCTTCACCGTCATCAAGCTCGCCCGCGGCAACGAGCTCCTCCCCATGGCGACCTCGGGGATCAGCCTCCGCCGCATGTCGCTCCCCTTCGTCCTGACCTCTCTGCTCGCCGGGGTCGGCATGGCCGCCGTGGAGGAGTACGCCCTGCCCTTCGTCGGCGGCGAGATCGCGGAGACCGAGGAGATATTCTCCAAGCGCGGCTACCGCTTCAACATCGAGGACTACGACGGCCACACCAAGCTGTTCGCCCAGAGGCTCGACATCGATCAGCAGCTGATCTACGGCGAGGTGCGGATCACCCGCCTGGACGATTCGATGGAGCCCCTGGAGATCATCTCCGCCGCCCGCGCCCAGTGGGATCCCAAGCTGGAACGCTGGGTCGCCTTCACGGGGTCGGTCGAGTATCCGCAGGAGATCGTCCGGGTCCCGGGCGAGAAGCCCCGGCCGAAGAAGGTTACGATCCCGCCCGAGGGCCACGTGGTGGAATCCAAGCTCACGCCCAAGACGCTCCGGAAGGACGTCGGCGTCGGCAACCGCTTCTCCTTCCTCACGCTGCGCGAGATGATCCAGGAGATGATCCGCTACCCCCACGTCCCGTCGAAGGTCATGTTCGTCCACGCCCGCTTCTCCTTCCCCCTCTCCCCGATCGTGCTGCTGCTCGTCGGCCTTCCCTTCGTGATCGACCCGCAGTCGAAGAGCTTCATCAAGGGCCTCATCTTCTGCTTCCTCCTCGCCGTGGGCTTCCTGATGACCCACCTGGCCAGCCTCGATCTGGCCAACAAGGGCTCCATCCCTCCGATCGTGGGCGCCTGGTTCCCCGTCGCGTCCTTCGGCGCCGTCGGGCTCGTCGCCTTCGCCCGGATGCGGACATGAGCGATTCCCCGAGGGCCGTGATCTTCGACATGGACGGCACGCTCACGCGGCCCTTCCTCGATTTTCGCGCGATCCGCGCCGCGATCGGCATCGCGGAGCCCCTGCTCGAGAACATGATGGACTTGCCGCCGGGGCCGGAGCGCGACCGGGCCTTCGCGATCCTCGAGCGCTTCGAGGAGGAGGCCGCGGAGGCCTCGGAGCTCAACGACGGCGCGCTCGACGTCCTCGGGTTTCTCGCCTCCCGAAGCGTCCCCTCGGGGCTCCTGACCCGGAATTCGCGGCGCTCGACGGAACGGGTGCTGCGGAAGCACGCGCTCTCGTTCGGGGTCGTGGTCACGCGGGAGGACGCGCCCGCCAAGCCGCGGCCGGAGCCGCTCTGGCTGATCTGCGAGCGGCTCGGCGTCCCGCCGGCCCAGGCCCTCATGGTAGGCGACTTCAAGTTCGACATCGTCGCCGGGCGCAACGCCGGGACGCGCACCGCGCTCCTGACGAACTGGAAGACGCCGCCTTATCTCAAGGAGGTTCCTCCCGACCACGTGCTCGACCGCCTGGAAGACCTGCTCCGGCTCTTCTAAGCCCGTTTGAGCGCGTCCGCCAGCAGCGTCAGCGCCAGGTCGGCCTGCGGATAGACCGCGGCCATCCGGATGAAGCCGTGGTTCAGGCCGAGGAAGCGGACGCAGCGGACCGGCACGCCGGCCTCGTGCAGCCGCTTCGCATAGGCCTCGCCCTCGTCGCGCAGGACGTCGTACTCGGCGGTCAGGACCCAGGCCGGAGGGAGTCCCCGGAGCTCCTTCGCCCGGAGCGGCACGTTCCAGGGGTTCGAGGCGTCGGCCTCATCCCGCAGGTAGCAGTCCCAGAACCACTGCATGTTGGCCCGGGTCAGGCCGTAGCCCGTCGCGAACTCGCGGTAGGACGACGTGTCGAAGTCGCGGTCCGTCACCGGGTAGATCAGGAGCTGCGAGGAGATCCGCGGGCCGCCTTCGTCGCGGACCCGCAGCGCCAGGCCGGCCGCGAGATGCGCGCCCGCGCTGTCGCCGGCGACCGAGATCCGCGCCGCATCCCCTTCCAGATCGGCGGCATGAGCCTGGGTCCAGCGCAGCGCCGCGAGGCAGTCGTCCAGCGCGCCCGGGAATTTCGTTTCGGGAGCGAGACGGTAGTCCACATTGACCACGACCGTGTTTCCGCGGCGGGCCAGCGAACGGCAGACGTGGTCGTGGCTCTCCAGGTCACCGACGACCCAGCCGCCGCCGTGGAAGTAGAGGCATATTGGAAAGGGCCCCTCCCCCTTCGGCCGGTACAGCCTCAGGCGGAGGCCGCCCAGGGTCGGGCCGTTCCCGACGGACTCCAGAGGCTCCTCCGGCTTGGGAATCTTGGCCGCCAGGGCGTTGAAATTCGCGCGGACCTCCGCGGCCCCCTGGGAACGGAAGTCCCCGGCAGGCGCGGCGAGCAGGGCGGCGCGGACCTTCGGGTCGAGGCCCGTCGGGGCGCCTTCCGGCCAGGTCCTGAACCAGTCCATCAAAGCACGAAGCGGTGGCACTCGAAGGCTTCGGCGGCCTCGACGCTGATCTCGCGGCCGCGGCTCTCCGCCATCAGGCGGATCGCGCCGATCCCCGCCTGCGAGGGCTCCGGCCGCACCTGCGACTTGTGGCAGGCGAAGGCCTTGAGCTTCAGGTCGAGGAACTTCCCGCTGATGTCGATGTAGAAATTCGGCTTGAAGATCGTCCCGCGGCTCCACGACAGCTGCGGCGCGTCGGCCACGAGCACGAACTGCTGGAAGGACTTCAGGTTGTGGAGGTGGGGCCGGCAGGCCGCGATCCCCGCCTTGTAGACGGCCTCGTGGTCCTGGTTGTAGCTCGGAGCGGGAAGCACGATCATGGTCGGCCGCGTCTTCTCCGTCGAGAAGCGCGCGCTGCGCTCGATCCGGTCCGAAAGCTCCCGCCGCGGCAGCGTCTCGAGCCGCAGGTGGAGCCGCGTGTCCTCGTAGACGATCTCCCAGCCGTCCACGTCCAGCGTCTCCATCGCCGCCGCGAGCTCCTCGCGCCGCGTCTTCTTCTTGGTCTTCTTCCCCGTGTCGTCGAAGTGGAGCAGGTCGCCCGTCGACATCACCATCACGTAGACCTTGCCCCCGGCGTCCTTGACGCGCGCCATGAGGCCGCCCGCGCCCGCCGTCTCGTCGTCCGCGTGCGGCGCCACGACGAGCAGCCGCTGCTGCGCCAGGAACTTCTTCGTGAAACTCTCCGCCCCCCGGATCCTCGTATCTCCCATGGCTTCCTCTCTGTCCTCTGTGTCTTCTCTTTCCGATTTTCGGTTTTCGCTAGTCGGGTTCGGGATGGATCAATGCTCTCATGGATCGCAAAGCTGCGCTCGCCAGCAGGTTGAAGGGGCTGGATCTCCTTCCCGACAGCACCGTGTTGCCCCGGCGGATCTGCTCCTTCGCCTCCTCGAGCGTCGACGCCGACACGACCGTCCGCGCCCGGGCCAGCTCGCGGTAGAAGTGCGCGTCGCTCCCCGCCGTGAGCGATAGGTCGTACTCCTTCGCGAACGAGGCGATCCGCGGCTCGGGTTCCGTGCCTTCCATCGACGGGACCGTCGAGTGGCGGGCGTTGAAGCCCTCGCAGCCGTCCAGCGCCCGCGCCACGCGGTCGTCCACCGACTTCGTCTTTGTGAAGGGATGGGCGAGGATCGCCAGGCCGCCCTGCTCGTGGATCGCCCGGATCGCCTCGAGCGGATCCTTCGTCGCGATCTTCTCCTTGAGGAAGAGACCCAGGACGTCGCCTGCTTCCGTGTCGATCTCCTCGCCGATCACGACCAGCAGGTCGCCCCCCGCCGCGCGCTGCGCTTCCCGCGCGCCCTCGATCTCGTCGTGGTCGGTGATCGCGATCGCGTCGAGGCCGCGCGCCTTCGCCACGCGGACGACCTTCGCCGGGTCCATCGAGCAGTCGAAGGACCAGCGCGTGTGATTGTGGAGGTCGAGGATCATGCGTTCAGCACCGCCAGGTGAGGCAGGTTCCGGTAGCGGCCGTCGAAGTCCAGGCCGTAGCCCACGACGAAGCGGTCGGGGATCCGGAAGCCCAGGTAGTCGATCGGCACCTCGACGCGGGTCCGGGTCGGCTTGTGGAGCAGCGCCGCCAGGCGCAGGCTCGAGGGCTTCTTCCGCCGGAGGCTGCGCAGCACGTGGTCGAGCGTCCAGCCCGTGTCCACGATGTCCTCCACGAGCAGCACGTGCTTGCCGCGGATGGAGTGGCTCAGGTCGTACTCCATCCGGATGCGGCCGTTCGAAAGCGTCCCCGAGCCGTAGCTGGAGACGCGCATGAAATCGCAGGTCAGAGGCAGGTTGATGGCGCGGACGAGGTCGGCCATGAAGATGAAGGACCCCTTGAGGATGCCGACCAGGACGAGGTCCCGGCCGCGGTAGTCGGCCCGGATGGCCCGGCCGAGGGCGCGGACGCGGACCTGGAGCCGGCGCGCCGAGATGAACGGCTTGAGGGTGCGGGCCACTCCCTAAGTCTACTTCTTCTCGTCTTTCTTGGGCTCTTCCTTCTTGGGCGGCCGCTTGTCGTGGTTCCAGAGGTCCTCGTTCTCGTCCGTGCCGCCCTCGACCCCGTCGGCGCCGTAGCTGTACACGTCGTACGTCGCGCCCGCCTTGCTGGGGTAGTCGTAGCGCAGGAAGTTGTCGTAGCCGTCCTTCGGGATGAGCGGGAGATAGCCGTTCTTCGGCCACTCCTTCTTGAGCGGATAGGGCGGACGGGAGACGAGTTCCAGGAGGGCGCCGGGGTAGCGTTCGTTGTCGGCCTTGAACAGCTCGATGGCCTTCACGGTGTCCTCGATCGCCTTCTTCGTCTCGGCCTTCTTGGCCTCGCGCCACTTGTCGTGGTTCCAGAGGTCGGCGTTGTCGCCCGCGCCCCAGGTGCGCTGGTCGGCGCCGTAGCTCACGATGTCGAAGTCGGCCCCGGTGCCCGGCGTGCGATAGAGGAACTCCTTGTTCCAGGCGTCCTTGAGTTCGCCCTGGTAGTAGCCGTCCTTGGGGAAGGTCTTCGCCGACTCGGGCTTGGTCTTGAGGTGCTGGAGGATCAGCGGGTAGCTCCCCTGCTCCGCCTTGTAGGCGGCGACCGCGGCGGACAGCTTGGAGAGGCGGACCTTGGTCTCCTCGATGTTCTTCTTCGCCGACTTCGAGGCCCACCATTTGGTCCAGGCGTCGAGCGTCGCCTTGATCTCCGTGGCCTCGCCCGCCAGGGCGCCGGCGCGCGGCTCGTCCTTCTCCGACTTCCCGCGGAGCTCGTGCTCGAGGATCCGCTGGAGGGCCCGGGCGGCATGGACGCCCAGGGTCTGGCTGGACGAGGGGTTGTTCGTCACGTCGGAGAGCTTGTTCGCCAGGTCGTCCGCGGCGTCGAGCGCGCGGATCAGGCCCAGGGCGTCGGCCGCCGCGGCGGCGATCAGGGGCGCGTCGTCGTTCTCGCCCGCGGAGGCGGGCTTCTTGTCGTCGAGCGCCTTGCGGAGCGACTCGACCGCGTCCTTCGCGCGGAACAGGCCGGCCGCGCGGATGCACTCGTACTTGAGCACCCGGTCGGACTCGACGGCCTTCGACTTGAGCACGTCGACGATCGCGGGGATCGAGGCGTCGTCGCCGATCATCGCCAGGGCGCGGGCGGCCGCGGAGGCGATCGAGGTGCCGAACTCGTCGGGATCCTTCAGCTTGGCCGCAAGGGCCGTCAGCACGTCCTTCCCGGGATCGCGGATCGCGCCCAGGATCTCGCAGAGCGCGCGCTTGACCGCCGCCGGAGCGTCCTTCTTGCCCAGCTCGGCGACCAGCGCCGGCACCGCGCGCCGGCCCAGCTCCTTGAGCTCCTCCGCCGCCACGAAGCTTTCCGTGTACCGCGGGGAGTTCAGCTTCTTGATGGCGTTGTCGACGTCCTGCTTGAGGATCTCGTCCCGTCCCTGCACGGGTTTGGATTCCTGCAGACCGGCGAGCAGCGCAAGCGCGAGGAGCACGTTCATGGCTAATGGCCTCCCTAGTCGATAGGGGGGACATTATATCAGCCCGGAGTTCAAGGTCCAGCCCTACAGCAACTCGGAACCTTGGACTTCCGGGCGCGGACGGTATAATGCCGCCCACATGAAGAACTTCGCCGACCGCCTTGTCGACGCCATCAAGCAGAAGAAGTCGCGCGTAGTCGTGGGGCTGGACCCGCGCCTGGAAAGCCTCCCCGAGGAGTTCAAGCACGGCACCGCCAAGGACATCGAACGGGCGGGCAAGGCGGTGCTCGACTTCAACGGGAAGCTGATCGAAATCGTGAAGGACCACGCGGTCGCGGTGAAGCCGCAGATCGCCTTCTACGAGAAGCTCGGCCCCTACGGCATCGTGGCCTACTTCGCGACCTGCAAGCACGCGCGCGACAACGGGCTTCTGGTCATCGGCGATGTGAAGCGCGGGGACGTGCCCGACACGGCGAAAGCCTACTCGGACGCCCACTTCTACGCCTTCCCCGCCGACGCGATCACCGTCAACGCGTTCTTCGGATCCGACGGGATGGAGCCCTTCATCCAGGGCGCTCAGAAGGCCGGCGGCGGCCTCTTCGTGCTCGTCAAGACCTCGAATCCGAAGTCGGGCGAGATCCAGGACCTGCCCGTGGAGGGCCGTCCGCTCTATATGCACCTCGCCGAAAAGGTCGCCGCCTGGGGCGCGACGTCGATGGGCGAGTGCGGCTACTCCGCGGTCGGCGCCGTCGTCGGCGCGACCCATCCCAAGCAGGCGGCGGAGATCCGCGCCGCCCTGCCCAAGGCCTTCTTCCTGGTCCCCGGCTACGGCGCCCAGGGGGGCAAGGCCGAGGACCTCAAGGCCTGCTTCAATCCCGACGGGCTCGGCGCGGTCGTCAACTCCTCCCGCGGCATCATCACCGCGTGGGAGAAGGACGCCTACAAGGGCCTGGCCTGGGAGAAGGCCGTCGAGAAGGCCGTCATCGACATGAAGGCGGACATCAACGGCGCGCTCGGCGTATGAGCGGGGTTCTCACCGCGCTCTTCTTCGTCTCCTTCTCCTCGACCATCGTCCTCATCCCGCTGATGATCCGCATCGCCCGCAAGGTGAACTTCCTCGACCTTCCGGGCCCGCGCAAGATCCACACGGAGCCGGTCCCCTACGGCGGCGGCCTCGCCGTCGCCGCCACCGTGCTGCTGGCCACGGGGTATGCGATCTACTACCACCGCCCGATCGGGGGCCTGATCCTCCCCCCGCCCCGGCTGCCCTGGAAGTCCTTCAGCTGGCCCGTGTACTCGATGGGCTCGATGGTCATCCTCGTGCTGGGGCTCGTCGACGACCGCAAGAAGCTCTCGGCCGGGTTCAAGCTGCTGGTCCAGACGATCGTGGCGACCGGCGTCGCGGTGGGCGGCGAGCGCCTCCGGCTCTTCGACGTCCCCGCTCCCCTCAGCGTCGCGGTCACCGTGCTCTGGATCCTCGCGGTGACGAACGCCTTCAACCTGCTGGACCACATGGACGGCCTGTCGAGCGGCGTGGCGCTGATCGCCGGCTCGGCCTTCCTGGTGGTCGCGCTCCAGACGGACCAGCAGGTCATCGCCCGGATGATCGTCCCCCTGCTGGGGGCCTGCGCGGGGTTCCTGCTCTTCAACTTCCCTCCGGCGAAGATCTTCCTCGGCGACGCCGGCAGCCTCTTCATCGGCTTCTGGCTCTCCTGTCTCACGATCTCGTTCACGTTCTACGACGCCCACTATCCGCTCTACACCTACTTCGTGCCGCTCGCCGTCCTCGCGGTCCCGCTCTTCGACACCTCGAGCGTCGTCCTCATCCGCCTGCTCCGGCGCAAGCCGCTCTTCGAGGGGGACACCAACCACCTCGCCCACCGGCTCACGGCGCTGGGGATGTCGCGGCGGGGGGCGGTGCTGACCGTCTACGCGCTCACGCTGAACGCCGGCCTCGCCGCGGTCCTGCTCTACCACGTGGTCTCCCAGTCGGGCGCCCTCCTCATCTTGGTGCAACTCCTCCTCACCTTTGGGATAATCACCCTCCTTGAAGCCGCCGGACGAAAGCAGGACGGGTGACGCGCGCTGGACCGCGCTCTTCGACCGCATCGCCCTCTTCCTCACCCTGGCGGCCTTCGTGCTCCGCGAGTGGAATTCGAGCGCCACGGCCGGCACGGGGCTCAACCTGTTCATCCACCTCCTCTTCTGGATCGCGCTCACCCTCTGGTTCGCCGGACGGGCGACCGGCGGGGGCGGAACCTGGCGCTTCAGCGGCTTCGAATTCGCGTTTCTCGCTTTCGCCGCCTTCTCCCTGATCTCGGTCCTCCGGGCGCGCTTCAAGCTCGCGGCCCTCGACCACGCCCTCGCCTTCCTCTCCCTTGCCCTCTTCTTCGTCCTCTGCGTCCACGTGCTGGGGAAGCGCACCCTGCTCTCCCTGCTCCTCGCCACACTCTTCGCCGTGTCCGTCGACGCGCTGATCCAGTACTTCGTGCTCTTCCCGATGATCCAGCCGCAGGCGCAGTCCGCCTCGATCGAGATGGCGCGACGGATCAAGACCAACGAGGCCTTCGCCCGCTTCATCGGCCCCAACCAGCTGGCCGCCTTCCTCGCGATGCTGCTGCCCCTTCTGGCGGGGTCGATGATCGACGCCAAGGAGTATCGCCTCCGCGGCGCGGCGCTCGCGCTGGGGCTCGTCGCGCTGGCGCTCACCGGGTCGCTCGGCGGATGG
>JACQFK010000513.1 GCA_016200125.1 Planctomycetota bacterium | reverse complement strand
TCTGGCGCAGCCGGGCGCCGACCTTGCGGAGGAGGCCGCTGAGGATGACGAGGGCGGCCTGGGGCCGGGAGGCGAGGTATTTCTGGAAGGCGGCGATGTCCCAGGCGGCGAGGCGGGTTTCGGCGACGACGCCGGCCGTGGCGGTGGCGGAGCGGGGCCCGCCGTCGAAGGCGGCGATCTCGCCCAGGATCTCCCCGCGTCCGAGCCGGGCGAGCGGCAGGGGCGCGCCGATGCCCGAGGCCTTGGACACCTCGACGACGCCGGTGAGGACGAGGTAGAGCTTGCCGCCCGGATCCCGTTCGCGGAACACGGTCTGCCCCTTCTGGAAGACCTCCTCCTGGGCGAGGGAGACCAGCGCGTCGGCGTCGGGGGGGGAGAGGGCCGAGAAGAGCTCGACCGACTTGAGGAAATCGCGGGTGATCATCGAGTCCGTCAACGTACTTCGAGGGAGCGCAAGGGTCAAGTCACTTCGGCGCTTCGGCGGGGCCGGCCGGCTTGGCGGGCTCGAGCGGCTTGACCGGCTTGACCGGCGAGACGGCCACCTTGGGCCGGGCCGGCGGAGCGGCGAGCGCAGAGTCTCCGGGAACCGCTTCTCCGGCCAGGCGGCGGGCGATGTTGCGGAGTTCCTCGTTGGGCTCGGTCTGTCCGCGGCTCCGGAAGAAGTCCACGATCACCGCCGCCTCTTCGAGGCTCTTGTCCCGCTCCGGCCGCTGGGCGAGCGCGAGCAGAGCCGCGTGGCGGACGCCCGGGTCCGGATCGTCCTGCGCGGCCGACATGAGGGAGGACCGGCTGCCCGGGGAATCCCGGTGCATCAGCATCGCGGCCCCGAGACGTCGCGCGCCGGAATACTGGCCCGACTTCAGCAGGTCGGCGGCCAGGATCTCCGAGCCCGAATCCATGTCGGCGTTCACACGATCCGCTATCATCCGGGCGGTTTCCGGACTCTCCAGGGTGGAGAGCAGATCGAGAAGGTCGCGCCAGGCCTGAGGATCGCCCTTGAGCAGGGTCCGCAGTTCGCCCGTCAGGAGGGCCGCATCACCCTCCAGGACCGTGAGCGAATCCTCCTCCTCGCGGGTCAGCGAGTTGCGCTTCCGGGGCTCGCGGAGGGCCGCGATCCTGGGAAGGATCAACGAGAGCCGGTGGGCCAAGCTGCCGGCCGGGCTCGCCTGGAAGGAGGCACCCGCCGGCTCGGACGAGGTTTGGGGCGGATGGGCCCGGGGCTCGGGCCGGGGTCCCTCGCCGACCGGATCGTGTCGGCTGCGAAGCCAGAGCGCCGCGCCGGCGGCAAGGATTCCGGCCGACAGGACCGCCAGTCCGGCCTTCCCCCCAAGCCCTTTCATCGCCGCTCTACGGCACGGTGAACGGCACGAGAGTCGAATTACCCTCCCCGCCGCCGTTTCCGCGGAAGCTTCCGTCGCTCGCCGTAAAGAAGTTGAGGGTCCATTGGTAGCTGCCGTTGGGCAGGGTCATGTCCACCGGCACCGTGAACGTCGTGGCATTCTTGTTCACGATCACCGAGTAGAACTCGTTGCCCGTGTTGTCCATGATCACCAGCGCCATGGCATCATGCCCGACGTTGTTGCTCACCGCCGGCCACGTGAACACCGGCCGTCCGAGCCCCGTGCTTGTCGGAGCGACCAGGGTGGGCATGAAGGCCGCATTCTGCTTGTAGGTCTTCTGAGCCAGCGGAACCGAGTGGCCGCCGGGCGTGTCGACCAGCGTGATGGTCAAGACATGCGCCCCCACGGTGGGGAGGGTGGCTTCGTTCGACCCGGGAGTGTTGTACTGGAAATTCCCGCCGCTGGAAACGAGAGGCTTGACGAAACCGACATCGGTGGAGTCCGTGGCCGTGACCGTCAACGCGTCCCCGTCCGGATCCCAGGCCCAGGTCTGCAGATCCGCCTTGATGCCGGCGGGCGTGGTCTTGTAGCGGGCGTCGAAGCTGCCGCCGAAGCGGGGACGGGCATTGCCTCCCGTGCTTTTCACTCTGAAGTTGATCGGCGTGGACGCGATGGCCACCCCCATCGTGTTCTGCAGGGTCGGATTGAGCGTCAGCGTGTACATCGTTCCGCCGCCCGTGACCGTGAAGCCCGTAAACGACCCCGATTGCATTCCCCGGATCTCGAGCCCGTTGTTGCGCGTGTCCGCGGTGAATCCCTTGAGCGGGATTCCGGTCGCCTGCTCGACCAGGGTAAGGTCCTGAGGCGCGGAGCTTTGACTGTTCATGAACGCCCGGGCCCCCGACGAGCTGTTCTTGAACACCAGGGATTCCTGGAGCTGATTGGGGTCCAGATCCTGGTCGTTATTGGCTAGCGTGGAGAACGGTGCGTCGATCACGGGGGGATTGACGACATCGCCCGCGCCGACCGTGAACGTGAAGGCCTGGTTGGCGGCCTTTGTGATCCCCGCCGCATCCCGCACCGTGTTGAGCACGGTGACCGTAATGGTGGCGTTGGCCGGCCAGGCCTTCAGAGGCTCGATGAACACTCCGGGGAAGTCGATGATCTCCCTCGTCATTACAGGAAGGACTCCGATGTTCGTGGCAACGGTAATCTTGGCGGCGGACAGGAGATCGGCGGGCCACATGCCCTCGGAGAAGCCGATGAGAATCTCCTGGTCGCGCGAGACGCCGACGGAGCCCGTGGCCGGATAGAAGGAAACCACCGTGGGAGGGGTGGCATCCCCTGCCGCAGGCGTGACGAAGACCTGATCGTTGTTGGGGTTATCGTAGAAGTTGTTGTTGAGATCGTTGAAGTTGTTCGTGCCGAACCTGAACAGACCCCGCGCGGGGAGGGGCGTCGTGAGATTGATCGTCAGCACGGTTCCGGGCCCGTTCCACCCGAGCGTCATGCCGTTGCTCGAAGGGGGATTCAGCTGCGCATCGGCCTGATAGGACCCATTGCTCTGGATCTGCACGTTTCCCTGGGTCTTGTTCATGGGCTCGCTCCACGTGACCGTGAACGTGCTGGTGCCGGCCGGGACCGGATTGTTGATATCCGGAACGATGGAGGTGACGGTGGGCGGAGTCGCATCCAGCGTCGTCGTGAACTGGGTGACATAGTCCCCGGCCATCTGAAGGCTGCCGCTGGCGATCGAGCTCTTGACCCCCGCGGCGCCGCCCTTCACGGTGACGGTGTAAATCGTCGACTCGGCGAGGACGTCGTCACCATGGACGCCGACCGGCAGCTTGGTGTCGAACACGATGGTGACCTGGGTGAATCCGCCGTTCCAGAAGAACTGCATGAGGGGGGAGACGGCCCCGGCGCTGGGATCCGGCGACAGCGTCACGGTGGTTCCGCTGGTGAACGTCGCGGGATCCATCGCCATGGAGAAGGTCACGACCATGTGAGTCCCGATGCTCACGCCGGTCTGGCTGTTGGTCGGAGTGGTGCCCGTGACGGAAGGCCCTTCGTCGTTGAGGATCGTGCCCTGACCCTGGCCGTCCAGGATGGTCGAATTGGTCTGGCCGCTCAGGTTCACGAAGAACGTCTGGTCGGGCTCCGTCGTGGCGTCGCCGACCACGTTGACCGTGAAGGGCTGTGAGGTGCTCCCCGGGGGGAAGGTCACCGTCTGGTTGATGATCTGCTGGTAGTCGTTGTCGGCCAGGGTCGCCGTGCCGTCGGCCGTATTCGCCAGCACGGTGATGGTCTGGGAGCTCGGGTTCGACAAAGACAGGGTGAAGTTGAAGGCGGTCAACCCGGAATTGCCTTCCGCTTGCGACACGTCGTTGATCGAGATGCTGGGGGTCGGATCGTCGTCGGTGATGGTGCCGATGCCCGGTCCGCCGACGATGTTGCCGTTCACCGCGCCCGAGAGCGTCACGTTGAACGTCTCGTTCGGCTCCTTCTTGTTGTCGCCCACGACCTGAACGGTGATCGTGGTGGAGGTGTTGCCCGCCAGGATGGTCTTGCTTCCGGAAGTCGCGATGTAGTCGCCGTCCGCGGTGGTGGCCGAGACGTCGGAGGTCGCGAAGTTGAAGCTCACGTCGGACGCGCTGGGGCCCGACAGGTTCACCGTAAAGACAAAGTTCGACGTGCCCGCGTTGCCTTCGGCCTGGGTGACGTTGCCGATGGTGATATCGGGGCCGTCATCATTGACGATGGTGCCGAGGGCCGTCGGAGTGAGGATCTGGGCGTTGACCGACGCGTTGG
>JACQFK010000512.1 GCA_016200125.1 Planctomycetota bacterium | reverse complement strand
CCAGCCAGAGCGCCGCCGGACGGATGGTCCAGCCCTGCACCACCAGCGAGATCAGGACGACGAAGAAGCCGTTGGTGGCTTCTTTCCTCTCGACGACCATCGTGAGGTCGTATTCCTCGGGGATGGCCTGGAAGCCGCCGATCTGCAGCTTGGACAGGCTTTCCGCCTGGCCGGGGCCGCCCGACAGCAGCCGGCCGCCGAACCTCCAGGGCCCGCTGACGATGTCCTTCTTGATGTCGATCTGGGCCAGGAGGTCGACGGTCTCGAGTTTCTTCTTCTTGTCGAAGGTGATCGTCGCGCCGGTGAGGAGCTCCGGCGCCTTCTTCTTGGTGAAACTCTCGACGTCCTCCTTCCTGATGCTGAGCTTCGTTCCCTGGGGGGTGGTCACTTCGTAGGTGTCGCCCTCATCCTTAAGGTTGGTCCACTCGATGGTCCTACCGTCCTTGAGCACGAGCTCATCGGCGGAAAGTGGCGCAGCAGCCAACCCGAGGACGAAGGCCAGAGCAAAACGGTTCATCGTCATCTGAACCCTAGTACGCTTCGGAGGGGGGAGCCTCGCGCTCCGCACGCGATTCGCGTATAGTGTCCCTCCACCGATGGCGATCCTGCATGTGGCCGACCTGACCTTCGGCTTTGGAACCCTGCCGCTGATCCAGAACGTCACCCTGAGCATCGAGGCCGGGGAACGCGTCGGGCTGCTGGGACGCAACGGCGTCGGCAAGTCCACGCTGCTGCAGTTGATCGCCGGAGAACTCAACCCTGAAGCGGGCGCGATCTCCCTCCAGCCCGGCACCCGCGTGACCTATCTGGCCCAGACCGTCCCCTCGAACAACGAGGGCACGGTCTTCGACAAAGTGGCCGAGGGGCTGGGTCCCCTCGGAGACGCCGTCGCGACCCAGCATCGGCTGAGCCGGCGGGCCGAGGCGGACCCCGCCCTGCTCGATCAGGCCGTCCACCGGCTGAGCGAGGAGGGCGGCTGGGATCAGCTGCATCGGGTCGAACGGACTCTCGCCGAAATGGGCCTGAACGCGGACGATGCCTTCGACACGCTGTCGGCCGGACGGAAGCGGCGGGTGCTCCTCGCGCGAGCCCTCGTCGGGGGTCCGGATCTCCTGCTCCTGGACGAACCCACCAATCACCTGGACATCGACTCCATCGTCTGGCTCGAGGACTACCTGCTCCGCTTCTCGGGGACGCTGATCTTCATCACGCACGACCGGGCCTTCCTCCAGGCCCTGGCGACCCGGGTCGTCGAGCTGGAGCGGGCCCGCATCTTCGACTTCGCCACCGACTACCGCAGCTTCCTGCGATACCGCGACGAGCTCCTGGAGTCCGAGGCCAAGAGGGAGGCGCAGTTCGACAAGAAGCTCGCCGAGGAGGAGATCTGGCTCCGGAAGGGGATGAAGGCGCGGCGCAAGCGCAACGAGGGCCGCGTCAAGGCGCTGGAGGCGATGCGCCTGGAGCGGAGCCGGCGCCGGGTCCGGGGGGGCACGGTGAAGCTGACGGCCATCGAAGCCGAGCGCTCCGGTCAGCGGGTGGTTCAGGCGGAGGGCATCACGTTCGCCTACGGGACCCGGCCCATCGTGCGGGACCTCAGCACGGAGATCTACCGCGGCGATCGCATCGGCGTCATCGGGCCAAACGGCGCGGGCAAGACCACGCTGCTCCGCATCCTTCTGGGGGATCTGCAACCCCAGTCGGGGACGGTCAAGCTCGGCGCCCGGCTGGCGGTCGCGTACTTCGATCAGCTGCGCCATGAGCTGGATGAGCGGAAGACGATCCGGGAATCCGTCGCCCCGGGGCAGGAGACGGTCGACGTCAACGGCCGGTCGCGCAACGTGCTGAGCTATCTGAAGGATTTCCTGTTTCCCCCGGATCGGGTCGGAATGGGGGTCGGCGTCCTGTCGGGCGGCGAACGCAACCGGCTCCTGCTCGCCAGGCTGTTTGCGCGCCCCTCCAACGTGCTGGTCCTGGACGAACCGACCAACGACCTGGACGCGGAGACGCTGGAACTCCTCGAAGAGCTGCTGGCCGAATACCCGGGGACGGTCTTCCTCGTGAGCCACGATCGGGCCTTCCTGAACAATGTGGTCACGAGCACGATCGCCTTCGAAGGAGACGGGGTCCTGAAGGAGTACGCCGGGGGCTACGACGACTACCTGCGGCAGCGCCCGAAGGTCCTGAGTCCGGTCGCGGCGACTTCGACGAAGCCCACCTACACGCCGACCGCTCCGGCGCAGCGCAAGTTGAGCTTCAAGGAGCGGCGCGAGTTGGAGGCGCTGCCCGCGAAGATCGAGGCGCTCGAGGCCCGGCAGAAACAGCTGCATCGGGAGATGGCGGAACCCGACTACCACCGGCAGGGGGCGCAGAAGATCTCGGCCGCGCGTTCCGAGCTGAGCGCGATCGAACAGGACCTGGCCGCATCGTACGCGCGCTGGGAAGAGCTGGACGCCGTGGGCGCATGAAAGTCGACCAGACCTTCGCGCGGCAGGCCTATTCCCATCCGGGCGCCGTCCGGGGCTATTCGCGGGCCGTCAGCCGGGTGGGCCTGTGGAAGTGCGAGAAGGCCTTCTTCGCAAGGCATCTGCCGACGGAGGGGCGCATCCTGGATCTCGGGTGCGGCGCGGGCAGGACGACCTTCGGCCTCTGGAAGGAAGGGTACCGGGACCTCCTCGGCGCGGACCTGTCGCCGGTCATGATCCGCGAAGCGCGAAAGCATGCGGCGAGTCGCCGGCTGAAGATCCGGTTCCGGGTCGCGGACGCCTGCCGCCTGTCTTTTCCCGCGGGATCCTTCGAGGGCTGCGTCTTTTCGTTCAACGGGCTCATGACGATCCCGAAGCGTGCCCAGCGGCTGGCCGCGCTGCGCGGGATCCGGAGAGTCCTGGCGCCGGGAGGGCGCTTCGTCTTCACGACGCACCAGCGTCTGGGCAGAGCAAGGGAACGATCCCTGTGGCGGAAGGAGCGGGCGCTCTGGAAGGCCGGCCGCCAGGATCCCCGACTCCACGACTTCGGGGACCAGCTGATCGAAGAACTGGGCCGTCCGACCTTCGTGCACGTCCCGGATCGCCGCGAGATCCTGGACTGTCTCGAGCGGGCGGGCTTGGAGTGGCTGGAGGACGAATACCCCGACCTGGGGCGCGAGTCAAAGGCCGTGCGGAACTTCGTCAGCCACGGCTGCCGCTTCTGGGCTGCGCGGCGGCCGGATGCCGGCTCGCGGCCCGGACATCCACGATGATCACGAGCGATTGTCGACCGGCATACTCCAGATAGAAGCCCGGTCCCGTCCGCTCTCCGGGTCCGCCTCCCGGCGCGCGTGCGCTGCGGCTTGTTCCAGGGGGCTCCCGCCGAATAGAATGTCCCCAGGACAGGAGCCCGCGATGACCTTCGCCTACGAGCCGACGTACCAGACCGGCGACGACACGACCGCGTACCGCCTGCTCGGCCAAGAAGGCGTCGGCAGCGTCGACCTCGGCGGCACCGCGTTCCTCAAGGTCGAGCCGCGCGCGCTGCGGCAGCTCTCGAGGCAGGCCTTCAGCGACATCGCGTTCTTCCTCCGGACGAAGCACCTCGAGATGCTCCGGCGCGAGCTCGACGACCCCGAGGCGAGCGACAACGACCGCTTCGTCATCTACACCCACCTCCAGAACGCCGCGGTCGCGGCCGCGGGAGTGCTGCCGGGCTGCCAGGACACCGGCACCGCCACGATCCTCGGCAAGAAGGGGCAGTACGTCCTCACCGAGGGCGACGACGCCCTGCCGCTCTCCCAGGGCGTGCACGACACCTACACCGGGAAGAACCTGCGCTACAGCCAGCTGGCGCCCCTGGAGATGTTCCAGGAGAAGAACACGGGCACGAACCTGCCCGCGCAGATCGACCTCTACGCCGAGCCCGGGGACGAGTACCGCTTCCTCTTCGTCGCCAAGGGCGGCGGCAGCGCGAACAAGATGTACCTCCACCAGAGCACGCCCGCGGTCCTGAACGAGAAGGACCTCGAGGCCTTCATCAAGCCGAAGCTGAAGGAGATCTGGACGAGCGCCTGCCCGCCCTACCACCTGGTGCTCGTCATCGGCGGGACCAGCGCCGAGGCCTGCCTCAAGACGCTCAAGCTCGCCACCGCCGGCTCGCTCGACCATCTGCCCACCACCGGCTCCCCGGGGGGCCGCGCCTTCCGCGATCCCGAATGGGAGAAAAAGCTCCTCAAGCTGGCGCAGGACAGCCGCATCGGCGCCCAGTTCGGCGGCAAGTACTTCGCCCACGACGCGCGCGTGATCCGCCTCCCGCGGCACGCCGCGAGCTGCCCCATCGGGATCGGCGTCTCCTGCTCGGCCGACCGCCAGGTGAAGGGCAAGATCACGAAGGACGGCATCTACCTCGAGCAGCTGGAGTTCCATCCCGAGAAGTTCCTCCCGAAGGAGGCGCCCAGGCTCGCGCCGGCCGTGCGGATCGACCTCAACCAGGGCATGGACCAGGTGCGCAAGATCCTCACGAGGCTGCCCGTCAAGACCCGGCTCGACCTGACGGGCACGCTCATCGTGGCGCGCGACGTGGCCCACGCCCGGATCCGCCAGATGCTCGAGGCCGGCCGGCCGATGCCCGCCTACTTCAAGGACCATCCGATCTACTATGCCGGCCCGTCCAAGACGCCGGAGGGCATGGCCTCGGGCTCTTTCGGACCCACCACCGCGGGACGCATGGACGCCTACGTCGACCTCTTCCAGTCCCAGGGGGCCAGCCTGGTGACGCTCGCCAAGGGCAACCGCTCGAAGGCCGTCACCGAAGCCTGCAGGAAGCACGGCGGCTTCTACCTGGGATCGATCGGCGGCCCCGCGGCGATCCTCGCCCAGACGAGCATCCGGAAGGTCGAGCTCGTGGACTTCGAGGACCTCTGGATGGAAGCGGTCCGGAAGATCGACGTCGTCAACTTCCCCGCCTTCCTCGTCGTAGACGATAAGGGCAACGACTTCTTCGAAGAACTGTAGAGGACTCCCGATGATCAAAGCAGCGGCGGCGGCCCTTCTCCTCCTGCTCGCGGCGGGCGACCTGCCCGTCAAGGACGGCGAGAAGATCGCGTTCCTCGGCGACTCGATCACCCAGGGCGGAATGGGGCCGACGGGCTACGTGAGCCTGGTGATCCACGGGCTAAAAACCAGCGGGGTGAGCGCGACGGCGATCGGCGCCGGGATCTCGGGCCACAAATCGAACGACATGCTCGCGCGGCTGCAGCGCGACGTGATCGACAAGAAGCCCGACTGGATGACGCTGAGCTGCGGCGTGAACGACGTCTGGCACGGCGCGAAGGGCGTGCCCCTCGACGCCTATCAGCAGAACATCGCGCAGATCGTCGACCGCGCCCAGGCGGCGGGCATCAAGGTGATGATCCTGACCGCGACGATGATCGGCGAGAAGGCCGACGAGGCGAACAACCAGAAGCTGGAGCCCTACAACGACTTCCTCCGCAAGCTCGCGAAGGACAAGAAGTGCCTGCTCGCCGACCTCAACGCCGACATGCGCCAGGAGCTCGACGAGCGCGAGAAGGCCGGCGGCAAGCGGGGCAACCTGCTGACCTCCGACGGGGTCCACATGAATCCACGCGGCAACCTGATGATGGCCGCCGGGGTCCTGAAGGGCTTCGGGCTCGAGGGCGCGGCGCTGGCCAAGGCGAAGGACGCCTGGCTCGACATCCCGGGCGGCGCCACGGTGTCGCCGCAGGTGAAGCTGACCCTCCGCCAGCTCGCGGCCCTCGAGGCCGCCGCGGCGAAGGAGGGCAAGTCGGTCCAGGCGATCCTGCAGGCCGCGCTCGAGAAGGAAGTCAGCGAGCGGCTCGGGAAGTAGGACGCTCCCCGGGGCCGCCTCGCCGACTGCACCGGCATTCCCGCTCAGCGGGCACCCTCCTTCAGGCAGGAGGATTCACGATGAGCCTGTTCAACGCGCTGGGCCTGGCCGCCATCCTTTGTTGCTGGACGAGCCAGGACGACCTGGCCTGGATCGATTCGCGCATCCAGGAACTTCAACCCAAGGACTCCGAAAAGAAGTTCGACCAGATCGGCTGGGTCCGCGAGGTGCGCGAGGCCGAGCGGCTGGCGAAAGAGCACAACCGGGCCGTCTTCATTTTCACGCACGACGGGAGAATGGCCAGCGGACGATGCTGAGGCGGCGCCTTCGGGCTGAGAGCGGGTCCGCTCTCGAACGACACGGTCATCTCCCTCCTGAACTCCTATTACGTCCCGGTGTACACGTCGAACGAAGACTACGAAGCCGGGGGGAAGGCTTCCAAGGAGGAAAAGGACGAACTCCGTCGCGTCTACCACGGCGCCCTCAAGGCCAAGATGCCGGCCGGATCGGTTTGCACCTACCTTCTGGGGCCGGAGGGCACGCTGGTCGACTCGCTGGGCGTCGTCCGCGCCATGGAACCGGGCTCGCTCGCGGCGATGCTGG